>NZ_CP032998.1:328202-412404 GCF_005080785.1 Buchnera aphidicola (Stegophylla sp.) | reverse complement strand
TTTTTTTATGTAATATTTAATATCTATATTTATATATCTAAATTTGGAATTACGTTATCATAATGCATAATGTTTACAGTATTGCAATTATATAATTAATAAAATATGAATATCAATATATAATATATAAACAATATAAAATTTAAAATAAGCATTATAATTTTAAAATATTATTAAATATTATTAATCACTATAAATACATGGATATGATTATTAAAAATTATTATCATTTTGAATATTAGTAATTTTTGACTACAAGTTGTTTTACATATCAGTATTCATTATTATAGCATCATTATATCAGTACTTTTTTATATACGTACCATAAAGATATAAAACTATCATCATTAGAGTTATTTATTATATATCATAAAAACATGTATGATATATTAACTGTTTTAAAATTGAATACAAAATGTATTCAAAAACAAAAATTAAAAAATCGATTTTATGTTTCAATTATGCTTTAAAATTTATTCAAAAAAAATTTACGTGTTATATTACAATTAAAATTAATCAGAATTAAAATGCAACAACAATAATATGTACAATATATAAAATTATTACATAATATTAAGGGTATTATAGAATAAATATATTTGAATATTTAATGATTAATATTTATAATTTTTAATTACATATTATTGAATTAAGTCATTGGACATTTATAACATTATAATTCTTATTGATATTTTATGAAATGATAATTAACACATTGTTTATATTAATTGTGTAATAATATAAATATTAAATATTGTTATATTTTGAGAATATAAAAATTTATGGTTTCTTTCGTTATTGCTCTTATTGGAAAAACAAATGTAGGTAAATCAACTTTATTTAATCAATTAACAAAAACTAATCATGCTTTAGTTAGTAGTCAACCTCATTTAACAAGAGATCGAAAATATGGATATTTACAATTGAAAAAACAAGATATTATGATTATTGATACTGCAGGAATCAATACATTTTATAACATAAAAGAAAATATCAAGAAAAAAACTTTTTATCAAACAATGATTGCTATTAATGAAGCTAATCTAATTTTTTTTATTATAGACATTCATAACAAAATTACTTATGAAGACGAAGAAATGATTAAAATGCTTCGTAAAAAAAATAAAATGATATTCTTATTATTAAATAAAATTGACAAGATTCATAATTATAAATGGAAAATAAATGAATATTATTATTTAGGTATTAAAAATATTATTCCTATTTCCGCAAAAAATAAACAAGGTATTAATACATTATTAAAAAAATATTTAAACTCTTGGATATACACATACGCTACTAATATGCCATCATTAGTATATAAAAAAAAAGAAAAAACAATTAATATATCTATTGTGGGAAAAACTAATGTTGGAAAATCAACATTATTAAATATATTATCTAATCAAAATAGAGTAATAACATGTAATATACCAGGAACAACTCGTGATAGCATTACAATGCCAATATTTTTTCAAGGAAAAAAATATTTATTTGTTGATACTGCAGGAATAAAAAAAACAAGTGCAAAATCAATAAACAATTTATTTAATATGCAAACATTCCAAACCATTATGAAAACACATATTTCATTATTTGTTATTGATGCATTAGAAAATATTTCTCATCAAGATTTAAATATACTAAATATTATTATTAATTCAGGTAATGCGTTGGTAATTTTAATTAATAAATCTGAAAATCTTTCTTTGCAAGATAAAAAAAAAATAAAAGAATATTTATTATTAAAAAATACTTTAATAAAATTTATTCATATTCATTTTATTTCTGCTTTATATAATTATGGTATTAAACAAATATTTAAATTTATTGATGAAGCATATATATATTCAAAAAAAATTATGAAAACTGCACAATTAACAGAAATTATGAAAAATGCTATTCGTCATTATCCTCCAATATTCAATACAAAAAAAAAAATAAAATTTAAATATGCTCATCCTGGAGGATATAATCCTCCTGTTATTGTATTACATGGTAAACATCTTTCTTTAATAACAAATATGTACAAACGTTATTTATTAAATTTTTTTCAAAAATCTTTACAATTGAAAGGTACACCAATTAAAATTGTATTAGTAAAAAATATTAATACATATAAAAAATAAAATCTTACTTTTAGTATGATAAATCATTAATATATTATATAGACGGTATTTTTACTTGAATATTAGATGAAGTATTTATGATTTTTGCTTGACATGCTAATCTACTAAAACAATTTAAACCCCATGCTTTATCCAAAATATCATCTTCTTTTTCAGAAATTGTAGATAATAAATGATATCCTTCTTTTATAATACAATGGCATGTACTGCAAGCACATGATTTTTCACATGCATGTTGCATATTAATATTATTTTTTAAAGCAATATCTAAAATTGTTTCTCCAATATTCATAGTAAATATACCCCCATATGGTAATAATACCTTATGTGGTAAGAAAATAATTTTTGACATAATAGTTAAATTTCCATTAAATATCTCATTAAATTATTTAATGTAATATAATTTAATATATATTTTTGAAATTTAATTTATTTTTATTTATTAATATCTAAATATTTTTGTTGGTAAAATGATAATTGATACAATGTATTTATAGCTAAATGCCATTGTTTTTGATCTAATTCAAACTGTATTTGTAATTGATATTTTTTAATTTCAGAGTCAATAAAAAGTTTGATTTTATTTATTTTATTTTTATTTTTTTTATATTTTTCAATACGTTCAGATAAATTAAATTGTTTTATCAAAAATTTTTGATTATGTTTTGAATGTGTGTTATTTTGTAATGAAAATCCGTATAATGAAAGTAAATATTCATATCTAAGCAATGGATTTTTTAAAATTTTATACGCTTGATTAATTATAATTGATTTCTTAAGCATATCTTTTTGTTTTTGTTGAGACAAATGTATAACACGATCAGGATGATATTTATGTTGTAATTGATAAAAACGATTAGTTAATAATTTATAGTCAATTTGTGATCTTTTTTTAATTTTAAATAATTTAAAATAATCCATAAATAAATACTCAAAATAGAATAATATAATTTGATTAATCTAGGATATTATTATTAAAATACATTCAAATAAAAGATGCACATTGAATGTATTTATAATTATTTAAAGTTTTATAATTTTATTTTAAAATTATTGATTTTTTTTTTTATAATCAGCAATAGCATCTTTTATGGCATCTTCAGCTAAAATAGAACAATGAATTTTTACCGGCGGTAAATTTAATGCTTTTGCAATATTGGTATTTCGAATAGTTTCTGCTTCTTGTAATGATTTTCCTTTAATCCATTCAGTAATTAGTGAACTGGAAGCAATAGCAGAACCACACCCATAGGTTTTAAAACATGCATCTTCTATAATACCTTGATTATTTACTTTAATTTGTAATTTCATAACATCGCCACATGCAGGTGATCCTACTAAAGCATTTCCAATATTATTAGAATGAGGATTCTTAAATGATCCTACATTTCTAGGATTTTCATAATGATCAATAACTTTTTTACTATATGCCATAATTTATGTTACCTAATAAAATATTATTAAACATCTTAATTATATTTCCATTGTACTTTATTTAAATCTACACCAGATTGAAACATTTCCCATAATGGTGATAATTGTCGTAATTTTATAATAGCTTTATGAATTGCATGAATTGTATAATTAATTTCTTTTTTTGTAGTGAATCGCCCAATCGAAAATCGTATTGAACTATGTGCTAATTCATCTTTTAAACCTAATGCACGGAGTACGTATGATGGTTCTAAACTAGAAGAAGTACATGCTGATCCAGATGCTACAGCTAAATTTTTTAAAGCCATAATTAATGATTCGCCTTCAATATAATTAAAACTTACATTGAGAATATGAGGAGTACTATTTTTTAAATTAGTATTTAAATATATTTCTTGAATTTTACAAATTCCTTTCCACAAATAATTTCTTAGTTGAAATAAATAAGATGATTCATGTAATATATTTTTTTGTGCTATATAACATGCAGTGCCCATACCAACAATTTGATGTACTGGTAACGTTCCAGATCTCATACCTCTTTCATGACCTCCGCCATGAATTTGTGCAGATAAACGTATTCTAGGTTTACGTTTGATATATAAAACACCAATTCCTTTAGGACCATAAATTTTATGAGCTGAAAACGACATTAAATCGATGTTAATTGTTTTTAAATCTAAGGGTAATTTACCAATAGCTTGTGTTGCATCTACGTGAAATAAAATATTATTTTTCTTACAAATATGTGATATTTGATAAATATCTTGTATAGTACCTGTTTCATTATTTGCATACATGATAGATATTAATATTGTATTTTTATTAATATTTTTTTTAATTTCATTTAAACTAATGATGCCATTCGATTTCGGATTAATGTAAGTAACTTGGTATTTTTTTTGTTCAAGATATCTACATGTATCTAAAACCGATTTATGTTCTACACTACTTGTGATAATATGTTGTCCTTTTTTTTTATAAAAATCACAACATCCTTTTATAGCTAGATTATTGGATTCTGTGGCTCCAGAAGTAAATATAATTTCTCTGGGGTCAACATTAATTAATGCAGCAATTTTTTCTCTTGCAATATCTACTGATTCTTCTGCTAACCATCCAAATTGATGTGATCTGGATGCAGTATTACCAAATATTCCATCTATTGTTAAATATTGAATCATATCTTGTAGTACATTTTTATCTACAGGAGTTGTAGCAGCATAGTCTAAATAAATAGGAAATTTCATAAATGTTATTCCTTTACAATAAAAGTTATAAATCAAATTTTTCTTTTAATATTGTTATTCATTATTGATTATAGTATATTTATTGTGAATAATATGTGAAATTAAATTAGCGTAATGTAAACGTTAAAAAATATTTTCTTATTTACATTATTTTTTTTTATAATATAATAAGCTTAATTTGCAAGTAGACTAAATATATGTTATATATTATACTATACGAGTATAATAATGTAGGGATGTAACTCAATTTGGTAGAGTATTGGTCTCCAAAACCGAAAGTTGGGGGTTCAAATCCCTCCATCCCTGCCAAAAAAAAATAAAAAATAAAATATTCTAAAATATATGTTATATGTGAATTTTATAATAGTAAAAATATTTTGTATTATATAAATTTAATATTTTTCATTATTATACTAATATTAAAATAATTATAAATATTTAAAAATGTATTTTATTGTATTCTTTATATTATAGAGAAAATAATTTTATGCCTATATATCGTTCTAAAACTAGTACTAGCGGAAGAAATATGGCAGGAGCTAGAGCTTTATGGCGAGCTACAGGGATGAATGATTCAGATTTTAAAAAACCCATTATTGCAGTTGTAAATTCTTTTTCTCAATTTGTCCCAGGACATATTCATTTACAAGAAATAGGCAAACTTATTGTAGATGAAATTAATATTTCTGGAGGGGTAGCAAAAGAATTCAATACTATTGCTATTGATGATGGAATTGCTATGGGTCATAATGGCATGTTATATTCTTTACCATCTCGAGAACTAATAGCAGATTCTATTGAATATATGATTAATGCACATTGTGTAGACTCTATGATATGTATTTCAAATTGTGATAAAATTACACCAGGCATGTTAATGGCATCTTTAAGATTAAATATACCATCGGTTTTTGTATCAGGTGGACCTATGGAAGCAGGTAAAATTGATAATCGATTATACAAAATTAATCTCGTTGATGCAATTATTGATAGTGCTAATTCTAAAATAGATGATACTGTAATTGATCAAGTTGAACGTTTTGCATGTCCTACGTGTGGTTCATGTTCAGGCATGTTTACAGCTAATTCTATGAATTGTTTAATAGAAGCTATGGGTTTATCATTACCTGGTAATGGTACTTTATTAGCTACTCATGTTGATAGAAAAAAATTATTTTTACAATCTGCACAAACAATAGTCAATTTAACAAAACGATATTATCAAGGTAATGATATTTCTACTTTACCTCGAAAAATTGCAAATAAATATTCTTTTTATAATGCTATGAAATTAGATATTGCTATGGGTGGATCAACAAATACTATTTTACACCTTTTAGCTGCTGCTCAAGAAGGAAAAATCAATTTTAAAATGCATCATATTGATAAACTATCTAAAATGACTCCTCATTTATGTAAAGTTGCTCCTAGCACTCAAAAATATCATATAGAAGATGTACATCGTGCAGGTGGTGTTATGGGTATATTAGGAGAATTAAATAGAATTAATTTAATAGATACTCAAGTAAAAAATGTTCTTGGTATTTCTTTAAAAAAAATGTTACATGAATATGATATTACAACTACTCAAAATAAAAACATTATTAAAATGTTTCGTTCCGGACCATTAGGTGTACGTACTGTAAAACCATATTCACAATCTTTCCGATGGCCTACAGTCGATCAAGATAGAAAGAAAGGTTGTATAAGATCTTCACAATTTGCTTTTAATCAAGATGGTGGTTTAGCTGTTTTATATGGTAATTTAGCAAAACATGGATGTATTATTAAAACTGCCAGTTTAAAAAAAAATCAATTTATTTTTCAAGGACCTGCAAAAGTTTATGAAAGTCAAGAATCGTCAGTAAAAGCAATATTAAATAATAAGATTAATAAAGGTGATGTAATTGTTATTAGATATGAAGGTCCTAAAGGTGGTCCTGGTATGCAGGAGATGTTATACCCTACCACTTATTTAAAATCTGTAGGTATTGATAAAGAATGTGCTTTAATCACTGATGGACGATTTTCTGGAGGTACATCAGGATTATCTATTGGACATATTTCACCTGAAGCTGCTAGTAAAGGTATTATTGCGTTAGTTAAAAATCATGATATTATATATATTAATATTCACGAAAGAACAATTCATCTTGATATATCTGAACAAGAATTAAATTTCAGAATTCAAGAAGAAAAATGTTATTTTCAAAATGCTTATAAACCTAAAAATAGATATCGATCTATTTCATTTGCATTGAAAATGTACGGATTTTTTGCAACTAGCGCAGACAAAGGAGCAATACGTAATTGTAAAAAAATTAGTTAATTTGAATATATAAAACAAAATCTATTATTTGTTATTATCAATTATTAAAAATAAATTTTTTATATTGTAATGTTAAATATATGTTACAAAAGGAATAATATATGCAAAACTATTTTAATACGCTTAATTTTCGTGAAAAAATTACGCAATTAAAAAAATGTCATTTAATTCATAAAAATGAATTTAACAATAATATTCGTATATTAAAAAATAAAAATATAGTTATTATTGGTTGTGGTTCACAAGGTTTAAATCAAGGTTTAAATATGAGAGATTCAGGACTGAACATTTCTTATGCTTTAAGAGAAGACAGTATTAAAAACAAAAATCAGTCATGGTTGAATGCTACAAATAATAATTTTCAAATAGGAACTTATAATGATTTAATTCCAACAGCTGATTTAATAATTAATCTTACTCCGGATAAACAACATAGTCATGTTATTAATAATATACAACATTTAATAAAACCCAATGCTACTTTAGGTTATTCGCATGGATTTAATATTGTTGAAACAGGACAAAACATTCGACCAGATATTACAGTTATTATGGTAGCTCCAAAATGTCCCGGTACTGAGGTTCGTGAAGAATATAAAAGAGGATTTGGAGTTCCTACTTTAATTGCTGTACATGATAAAAATGATCCTTTAAAACAAGGTTTAGACATTGCGAAATCGTGGGCTTATTCTATCGGTAGTCATCATGCAGGAGTATTAAAATCATCGTTTATTGCTGAAGTAAAATCTGATTTAATGGGAGAACAAACAATATTATGTGGTTTCTTACAAACCAGTTCATTAGTACTATATGAATATTTAATTTCTTTAGGTCATAATATTAATTATGTAACTAAATTATTGCAGTGTGGTTGGGAAGTTATTACTGAATCTTTAAAACATGGTGGTATTACATTAATGTTAGATCGTTTATCCAATACATCTAAAATAAGAGCTTGTCAATTATCTGAGAGATTAAAAAACATTTTTACCCCATTGTTTAAAAAACATATGGATGATATTATTTCTGGTCAATTTTCTTATAATATGATTAATGATTGGAAAAATAATGATGCAAATTTGTTGATGTGGCGTAGTCAAGTAAAAAATATGCCATTCGAACTAGCTCCTATATCTAATTTAGAAATTTTAGAAGAAGATTATTTTCGTCATGGAACATTAATGGTTGCTATATTAAAAGCTGGGATAGAATTATCGTTTGAAATTATGGTACAGACTGGAATAAAAAAAGAATCTGCTTATTATGAATCATTACATGAATTACCTTTAATTGCTAATACTATTGCTAAAAAACGTTTGTATGAAATGAATGTAGTGATATCGGATACAGCAGAATATGGAAGTTATTTATTTACAAATCAAGCAATAAAAATTTTTAATACTTTTCTTCCTTACTTACAAAAAGGAGATATTGGTTGTTATAATGAATTAAATGAGAAAATTGATAATATTACTTTATATAAATTAAATGAACGTATTAGAAATCATCCAATTGAAAAAATTGGTCTAAAATTAAGAAGTTATATGGTGAATATGAAACAAATTTCAAATTTTTAATACATTTATATTTTTATTACTTAAAATAATTTCTAAATAAATTTATTTTAAATATTCATTATTTTTATGTATTTAAATAAAATTATTATGTTTAATTAATATTATGTATGAAAATTTATTATATATACATAATAATTTTATCAATATAATAATAAATATTTTTATTTTTATTTTTTATAAAATGTTATACAATGATCATATTTTAAATTTATTATATATTTAAAAATATTTTGAATAATGTATATTCATATGTATATTAATGACTTGATGTAATCAATAATAATTGATACGTATATATTAATATATCATATTTATTAAATTATTTAATTAAAATTCTTATTATTTTTACAATATAATACAATTAACTAAATTATTTATTATGTATGAATACAACACACTGAAAATATTTTTATTATTGATGAATAAAAATTTAATTCCAAAATGATATTCGAAATTATAAAGATATTGTATTATTATGATATATAGTATTCATATTATAAAATATAATTTCTTATATATAAAATTTATATTAATTTATTTAAAATCATAAATGAAATAAATATATGAATTATTTTTTACTATTCATATATGAATAATTTTATTATTATACAATTTTATCATCCAATCAATTTAAAAATTATTTTAATAAATATAATTAATTATAATATAGTTTAATTTAATATAATTTTTATAATAAATTATAATATTTAAATTTCAAAATATTATATGGTTTATATAAATATTCTTATATAATACATGAAAATCATTATATTTTTTATTATTCATTTATAATATAAGAATTAAAATTTTATTATATATTTTATAATATTATTTATTATATTTATTATTTATGTATAATAAAATTTAAATTTTAAAATATGTATTTTTATATAATTGATATATTTTAAAATAATTATTAAATATTTATTACATTGAAAATATTTGGTAATTAAATAAATGAAATAATACAATTTATTTCATCATATTTTTGTTAATAATATAAATATTTTTTAATATTAATTTTTATATACATTAATATGATATCGACATTATTGAAAATTTATAGATGATATTATTAATTAATTTGTATGTTAATAACATTGAAAAGAAATTATTAATATAATAGAATTGAATATAGTTTAATTTTTTACTTATGTTTAATATTTTTATTATAATTATTTATTTTATATTTATTCTGGTTGAATGTTGATTGATTAATTATTAAAATATTTATAATATATAATAAAATATTGATTAAAATTTATTTATATAAAATATAATATAAAAATAAATTAAATTGAATTTATATTTATTATCATAAATATTAAAAATAAAAATTTTAACAATAAAATACACATTTGTTATAGAATAAAAACAATTTTATTTTATAAAGATGTTTTATTTTATAATATTATTCATGAATGTTTGAGTTTTAATATCACTCAATTCATTTCATTATGGATAAATACATTTCATTTAAGGAATATATATGATAGACAATCATATTATTAATTTAACAGATACAAATTTTGAAACAATTGTATTAAATAATAATAAACCTGTTCTTGTTGACTTTTGGGCTGAATGGTGTGGACCATGTCAGATGTTTGCTCCTATTTTACAAGAAATTTCTCAACAATATAAAGAAACTTTAATTGTCTCAAAAATTAATATTGATATTTTCCCCAACATAGCATCACAATATTCTGTACAAAGTATACCTACTTTATTATTGTTCAAAAAGAAAAAAGTTGTTTATACGCATGTAGGTATGTCTTCCAAAATGGAAGTAATAAAAAATATAAATAAATATTTAAATATAAAATAATATTATTGAAATATTTCAATGTTAAAAATTATTCACATTTATCAGACATATTATAATATATTTTATTTTTAAAAATCATTTTTTATTTTCATAAATAATATTTGTTATTTTATTAATAATGTTATTTCAAAATATATTTCAAATGTATCTTCATTTATTAAGAATTGATAATTATGAATCTTACTGCATTAAAAAATATGCCTGTTTCTGATTTATTGTTACTGGGAAATAATATAGAATTAAAAAATTTAGCTAGAATGCGTAAACAAGATATTATATTCAATATTTTAAAAAAACATGCAAGAATTGGAGAAGACATATTTGGAGATGGAGTACTAGAAATTTTAAAAGATGGATTTGGTTTTTTACGTTCATCAGATAGTTCTTATTTATCTGGTCCTGATGACATTTATGTTTCTCCAAGTCAAATTCGTAAATTTAATTTACGAACAGGAGATAGTGTTTCAGGTGAAATTAGGCCTCCAAAAAAAGGAGAAAGATATTTTTCTTTATTAAAAATTAATCAAGTAAATTATGATCATCCTAAAAATGCAAAACGTAAAATTTTGTTTGAAAATCTCACACCTTTACACGCAAATTCAAGATTACGTATGGAAAAAGGAAATGGATGCACCAATGATTTAACATCTCGTATTTTAGATTTGTCTTCACCTATTGGAAAAGGTCAACGAGGTTTGATTGTTGCTCCTCCTAAAGCAGGAAAAACAATTTTATTACAAAATATTGCACAAAGTATTGTTTGTAATTATCCAAATTGTGTACTCATGGTACTTTTAATTGATGAAAGACCTGAAGAAGTAACTGAAATGCAAAGATTAGTAAAAGGTGAAGTAGTAGCATCGACTTTTGACGAACCTTCTTCAAGACATATACAAGTATCTGAGATGGTCATAGAAAAAGCAAAACGATTAGTTGAACATAAGAAAGATGTTATTATTTTGTTAGATTCTATTACTCGATTAGCTCGTGCATATAACACTATCATTCCTTCTTCTGGAAAGGTATTAACTGGAGGAATTGATTCTAATGCTTTACATAGACCAAAACGTTTTTTTGGAGCTGCTCGAAATGTAGAAGAAGGAGGGAGTTTAACAATTATTGCGACTGCATTAATTGATACTGGATCAAAAATGGATGAAGTTATTTATGAAGAATTTAAAGGTACAGGTAATATGGAATTATTACTTTCAAGAAAAATTTCAGAAAAACGTGTATTTCCAGCTATTGATTATAATCGTTCTGGAACAAGAAAAGAAGAATTATTAACATCATCAAATGAATTACAAAAAATGTGGATTTTACGTAAAATTATGCATCCTATGAACGAAATTGATGCTATAGAATTTTTAATTAATAAATTGTCTATGACTAAAACTAATTATGAATTTTTTAATATGATGAAAAGATCTTAATATTAATGTTAAAATTATATATCAATGTTATTTTTATATCTAAACTATACAATATAATATATAAATTTAATAATTATATTAATATTGTTTATTTCAATGATATTATAATAGTATGTTATAAAAAAAATAGTAGACAATATTAATAAAATATTTTATTATTACAATAAGCGCTCGTAGCTCAGTTGGATAGAGCGCTACCCTCCGAAGGTAGATGTCTCAGGTTCGAATCCTGCCGAGCGCAATAATAAAATTATTTTATTTTGTTATTTTGTATTCATTTATTGTTTATATGATCACATAGAAAATTTGTTTTTGATTAATTATTTATTTTTTGGTGACTATAACTCAGATGGTAGAGTTCTGGATTGTGATTCCAGATGTCATGGGTTCGATCCCCATTAGTCACCCATATAATATAATGTAGTAATTTATAAATTTTTTATTTTATGTCTGGATATATCATAATATATATATTTTATTATACTTCTTTGTAACATTGTATTTTTCAATTCGGCGAATAGCGCAGTTTGGTAGCGCAACTGGTTTGGGACCAGTAGGTCAGAGGTTCAAATCCTCTTTCGCCGAATAGAAAAACTATAAATTATTCATGTAAATCGAATTAATATAAAATGAAGAATTATATACTTTTATATAATATTATAATTATTTTTTTAAATAAAATTGAGAAAAGTTAGCTTGTTTTTCACCAAATATATGAAATGATTCTTCCAATATGTTCCAAAAATTACGTTGACTTCGGTTACAGATCCAATTTTTATTTTTATATTTGAAATGATATCCATGATCATTTGTAGCTAACCAAATTTGTTGTAGTATTTCTTGTTTACTAATAATAATTTTTTTATTTTTTTTAAATGTTATAGTTAATATTTGGTAATTAATTTCATAGTCTATATCATTGGTATTATCAAAAGTATCTAAATATTTTTCAATAGTAAAAAGAATTTTATTAAATAAATTATAAAATATAAGATTTTTCATATACATAATAATATTTTTTTATTTATTAAAAATTATATTGTATTTTATTGTTTATACATTTTATTTTTTAATAATTATAGTAAAATAAAATATAATTTAAATTTATTATATATAATTATATTATGTCAAATAATAATAAAAAAAAAATATTTTTTTCAAAAATGCATGGTTTAGGCAATGATTTTGTAATTATTAATAAAATCAATCAAAATTTTTATTTTTCTAAAAATACTATTTATAAACTTGCAAATAGACATACAGGCATAGGATTTGATCAATTATTAATAATTGAAAAACCTAAAAATGTGAAATACGATTTTTATTATCGTATTTTTAACTCTAATGGTTTAGAAGTAAATCAATGTGGTAATGGAGCGAGATGTTTTGCTTATTTTGTATATTTTAAAAAAATCACTTCTAAGAAAAAAATTATTCTTCAAACAAAAACTAACATTTTATATATTACTATACATAATGAAAATAATATTGAAGTCAATATGGGAAAACCAAGTTTTTATCCTCATCAAATTCCTATATTATTTCCAAATATATTGAAAAAATATAGTATTAAAATCAATAATACAATTATAAAATTTGGAGCAATATATATTGGTAATCCTCATTGTGTAATTATAGTTAATGACATAAATACATATCCTGTACATACCATGGGTAGATTGTTAAGTAAACATTATTTATTTCCTGATCACATAAATGTTAATTTTATACAAATTATTAATTCAAATCATATTTTTTTACGTGTATATGAGCGAGGGGTAGGTGAAACACAGGCTTGTGGTAGTGGTGCTTGCGCATCTGTAGTTATTGGAATTATGTGGAAATTACTTGATTCAGAAGTACAAGTTACTTTACCGGGAGGTAATTTAAAAATTTTATGGACTGGGTCATTACAAGATTATATTTATATGATCGGACCTGCTAAACATGTATATGATGGTCAAATATATGTATAAAAATAATTATTTTATATATTTTATTGTATATTTATTTGAAAAAAATATTTAATCGATGTAATATAGTTTTATTGAAATATTTTAATAATATCTGTCATATCAAGGAGAAATTTTGTTGTATTTTAAAAAGAATATTAGAAAAAAATATACAGATAACTCTGTATCTACGAATATACAATATGACGATGATCAATATATTGTAAAAAAGACAAATAAATTTCATAAAGTACTTTTTTCTTTATTTTGCGCTGGATTATCTACATTTTCTATTCTATATTGTGTACAACCAATATTACCAATTTTTTCTATTGAATTTCATTTAACACCATATGAAAGTAGTTTGTCTTTATCATCATCTACAGCAACAATGGCATTAGGTATGTTATTTACAGGGTCATTATCCGATTCTATCGGTAGAAAAATAATTATGAGTAGTTCTTTATTTTTAGCTACATTATTTACTATTTTATGTGCTTTAATGGATACCTGGAACGAAATTATTATTATGCGAATGTTAACTGGTTTTGCTTTAAGTGGAGTAGCTGCAGTTGCTATGACATATTTAAGTGAAGAAATACATCCTAAATTTTTACCATTTGCAATTGGATTATATATTAGTGGAAATACCTTAGGGGGATTTTCAGGACGTTTGTTAAGTAGTATTTTAATAAATTATTGTACTTGGAAAATGTCTTTATTTATTATAGGTATTATATCTTTGACCGCATCTATTATATTTTTAAAATTATTGCCTGAATCTAAAAATTTTTGTGGTATTAGTTTCAGTCCAAAAAAGATATTATATAATCTTATTTTACAATGTAGTGATAAAATATTGTTTTCTCTTTTTATCGTAGGTTTTGTTTTAATGGGAAGTTTCGTAACACTGTTTAATTATGTTGGTTATCGATTAATGATTAAACCATTTTTTTTAAATCAAATTGTTATAGGATTTTTATCTATAGTTTATTTAACTGGAATTTATAGTTCTTTAAAAGCAAGTATATTAATTAAAAGATTTGGCCGAAGAAATGTATTAATATATTCATTAATGACTATGATATTAGGTTTATTAATAACTCAATTAAATATTTTAATTGTTATCATTTTTGGATTAATGTTATTTTCTAGTGGATTTTTTGCATCTCATTCTATTGCAAGTAGTTGGATTGGGTATCGTGCCAAAGTAGCTCGAGGTCAAGCATCATCTTTATATTTATGTTGTTATTATTTAGGTTCAAGTATTTTAGGAACATTGAGTGGAGTATTTTGGTCTTTTGGTCATTGGATTGGTATTTCTATATTTGTCATTGTCATATTACTTATTGCAATTAAAATAGTTTATAGAATCAATATTAAAGATGAATAGTATTATTTGATATTTTGAAAATTAGGATATAAATGACAATATAAATATTATAAAATGATTTATAGTTATAAAATTATTTTATATAGTTTAAAATAAAATATAACTTTTTTATTTATTGATATATAGGTATTCAAAATATGTATTTAAAATTATTTCGTTGAAATATTTTATATATTTAAAATATTGAATAATGATTAATATTTTTAGTTTAAGATTACAAGTTTTTTAAATATACTGATAATATATAAAATGTTTAAAATATTTTTCATATCCAAGATTGCGTATGGTATCAAAATATATTATTTAATATGTAAACGATAAGTTTAACTATAAATTATTTTCTAATAATTATAAATATATTAATATGACATTAAATGTAAAAATATTTTTATATGTTTATATACAAAAATTTTGATATTTATTAATTATTTTTAATAAAATACTTATTAAATTTAATAATAAAAATTTTTAGTTTATATGAACAAAAATAATGATACATTTGATAATAAAAATAAAAATTTGCATTATAGAGCTTATATTATATCTAAAATTCGTCATTTTTTTAAAAAAAAACATGTTTTAGAAGTAGAAACTCCAATGTTAACAAAATTTACAGTAACAGATATAAATTTATTTCCTTTTAAAGTGTTTTCAGAAAAATTATATAATATTTATGATCATCAAAATATTATGTGGTTAATTACTAGTCCAGAATATCATATGAAACGATTATTATCTAATGGTATAGGATCGATATATCAAATTTGCCATTGTTTTCGAAGTCAAGAAATTGGAAATTATCATAATCCTGAATTTACGATGTTGGAATGGTATCAAATAAATTATGATATGTTTGATATGATTAATGAAGTAGAATGTTTTTTAAAACACATTATTAGTGTAAAAAGTGTATATAAAATTTCTTATCAAGATATTTTTATGAAAAGTTTTTTTATTGATCCACTGAATACTAATATTGTTGAATTAAATACTATATTGATATATTTAAAACATAAACATTTAATTAATTCTAGAAATACTGTACAAAATATATTAGAATTAATATTTACTATTGGTATAGAACCAAAAATTAGTCAATATATTATGCCTGTTATTATATATCATTATCCTATTGAACAGGCTTTACTTTCTAGAGGTAATGTGATAGACTATCGGATTTCAGATAGATTTGAGATTTTTTTTCAAGGTATAGAGTTAGGTAATGGATTTTGTGAATTGATTGATCACAATGAACAAAATAAAAGATTTTTACAAGAAAATTTAAATCGAGTTAGTTTGAATCTTGCAAAACGATCAATAGATTTTCGTTTTTTACAATCATTATCATTAAATATGCCTGAATGTTCAGGTGTATCAATTGGATTAGACCGGTTAATGATGATTATTTTAAAAACGAACAATATTAATGATGTGTTATCTTTTTCTTTTGACAATTGTTAAATATCATATTATTGATCATTACCAATAATGTTCTACACTAATATGTCCAGGTTTACGACGTAAATGTTTTTTTAACGATCGAAAATTTATTAAATATTGTTGTGTTTCTTTAACCATATTTGGATTTCCACATAACATAATATGAGATGTTTGAGGATTTATAGTATAACCTATTTTTTTTTCTAAGGTTTGTGAATGTAATAGTTGAGGTATTCTTCCTGTTAATGAATTTTGATTATTATATTCACGACTTATAATTGTTGTAAATATTAAATGGTTGAGGTATTTTTTTATTTTTTTTATTAGCGATGAATATATTAGATCTTTCTTATATTTTACAGCATGGACTAAAATAATTTTTTTAAATCTATTTAATTTTGATCCATTTTGTAATATAGAACAAAATGGACCTATTGCAGTACCAGTAGCAAACATCCATAATATTTCGCAATCTGGAATTTCTTGTATTGTAAAAAACCCATTGGGATTTTTATCAATTAAAATTTTTTTATGATTTAATAAATTATATAGTTGATGACTCATTATTCCATGTTGTATAAGTGTAACACAAAATTCTAAATTTTTATTTTTATAAGAGTTTACAAAAGAATATGCTCTTTGGATGTATTTTTGTTTATAGGTTGTTGCTATTTTGGTAAATTGACCTGATAGAAATGGCGTTATGGGAGCGTGTAAAAATAGTTTAAATAAATTTGGTGTCCATTTCTGTACTCTTATTACTGTTGCATTGATCCATTTTGTCATACTATAAAATATCCTATAAAATTATTAATTGGTATATAGATATATACATATAATTAGTATATTTATAATTTTATTATAATATGAATCGACTTAAATCTTCATTAATTATTAATTTATCTAAATGTTGACCAACATATTGAGCATCAATAATAATAGTATTATCTTTCATTTTATCTGCGTTAAAGGAAATATCTTCCATTAAACGTTCTAAGACTGTATATAGTCTTCTTGCTCCAATATTTTCCATAGATTCGTTGACTTTCCATGATGCTTCTGCTATTTTCCGTATTCCATCTTTAGTAAATTTAACTATTACACCTTCTGTTTTCATTAATTCGATATATTGCATAGTAATTGAGACTTTGGGTTCAGTTAGAATCTTTTCAAAATCATCTATAGTTAGTGCATGTAATTCAACACGTATAGGTAATCTACCTTGTAATTCAGGAATAAGATCTGAAGGGGTTGAAATTTGAAAAGCTCCAGAAGTAATAAATAAAATATGATCTGTTTTGACCATACCATGTTTAGTGGATACACTACAACCTTCGATTAAAGGTAGTAAATCACGTTGAACACCTTCTCTTGATATATCGAGACCAGAAGTACCTCTTTTTTTACAAATTTTATCTAATTCATCAATAAATACTATTCCATTTTGTTCAACAGCATGTATTGCTTCTTTTTTTAATTCTTCTGGGTTTAATAATTTTAAAGATTCTTCATTTGATAATAATTTTATTGCATCTTTAATTTTTAATTTTTTAGTAGTATGTTTATGATTGTTAACATTTTGAAATAAAAGTTGTAGTTGATTAGTTAATTCTTCCATACCTGGAGGAGCCATAATTTCTACTCCTACAGTATTATTCGTAATGTTGATTTCAATTTCTTTATTATCCAACTTTCCTTGTTGTAATTGTTTTCTAAAAATTTCGATTGTTTCTGTTGGGTATGCAGATTGATCTGATTTACTCCAATTTTTTATTGTTGGAACAAGTATACTTAATATTTTTTCTTCTGCTTTTTTTCTTGCTTGGATTTTATTATTTTTAATTTTTTGTACTCGTACTATTTTAATTGCAATATCAGTTAAATCTCGAATAATTGAGTCTACTTCTTTACCAACATATCCTACTTCAGTAAATTTAGTAGCTTCTACTTTAATAAAAGGAGCATTAGCTAATTTTGCTAATCGTCTTGCTATTTCTGTTTTCCCAACTCCTGTGGGTCCAATCATTAATATATTTTTAGGTGTAATTTCATTTCTTAATTCAGGATTTAATTGCATTCTTCTCCATCGATTTCTTAATGCTATTGCAACAGCGCGTTTTGCTTTGTTTTGACCGACGATAAATTTGTTTAATTTTATTATAATTTTATTAGGAGTCATTTTGGACATGTACAATAATTCCTATATTTCCGAAATTAACTCTTTTATTGTGAATATATGATTAGTGTATATGCAAATATCAGCAGCAATGTTTAATGATTTTTTTACTATTTGTCTAGGTTCCAGGATAGTGTTTTTTAGTAATGCATATGCTGCAGCTTGTGCGTATGGACCTCCGGATCCAATAGCAATGATATCATTTTCTGGTTGTATTACATCTCCATTACCGGTAATAATTAATGATAAGTTTTTATCAGCTACTGCAAGTAATGCTTCTAATTTTTTTAGTATTCTGTCGCTTCTCCAATCTTTGGCTAATTCTATAGCGGATTTTTGTAATCTTCCTTGATATATTTCTAGTTTTTTTTCAAGTAATTCAAATAAAGTGAACGCATCAGCTGTTCCTCCTGCAAAACCAGAAATTACTTTGTTATTATAGAGAGAACGTACTTTTTGGACATTTTTTTTCATAATTGTATTCCCTAATGTTGCTTGTCCATCACCTCCAATAACAACTTTTTTATTTAACCTGATACTTAGTATTGTGGTCATATCATGGTCTCTATATAGAGCATATTAAATATTATTTATTTTAATATACTAAGTTATTTAAATTTTATCAATAAATATATTGATATTGTATAGAATGTGATGTTGGTTTTTATGGTTTGGGAGTACGTATGAAGGTTATAATTATAACTTACATAACTTTAATATATTATTAAATTTATGTAATTTAATTAATTATTTTATATTGATGTTTTTATTATTATAGGGCTTTATTATTATGAAAAAAAATATTCATCCTAAATATCAATCAGTATCTGTGATTTGTTCCTGTGGGAATAAAGTTAACATTTTTTCAACTATAAATAAAAGAAATTTACATTTAGATATATGTTCATCTTGTCATCCTTTTTATACAGGAAAACAACGTGTTGTTAGTCGAGGAGGTCGTATTGAAAAATTTAATAAAAAGTTTTCTTTTAATTAAAAAATAGATTGAAAATCAATAAATTTATTCTTAAATTTTTTCAGGTATTTTGAGCGGGAAACGAGATTCGAACTCGCGACTTCAACCTTGGCAAGGTTGTACTCTACCAACTGAGTTATTCCCGCATAACATTTACTTTGTTTTAAAATGAATATCATACTATATTATATATATGAACGACAAGTGAATAAAAAAAAAATTATTATTCATTTTTTCATATACCAAAATAGAGTATTTATTTATTCATATTAATATTTTTATTTTGAATGGGATTGAAATATTTGTTTTATAGGTTTTGAATTATAAACATTTAACCTATATTATAATTAATCAATTAATTTATTTTTGATAATTAAATATAATATAAATTAATATATTTTTTAATTATTTGAACTGATTTAGTCTTATATTTTATATAATTTTTTTATTTCATGTTTTTGTGTAATACGCTGCTATTGAAAATATAGCAGCGTATGTTGTCCATAACAAATCTTATATTACACTTCCTGAAGTTAAATACTTATTTTTTATTACTATTTCTTATTAATATTTCATATGTTGTTACATTTTATTATACAGACTGTATTTTAAAACAAAATAATTATTAAACATGTATCTGTATATGAAAATTTTGTTATATACATGTTGATATAATTATCTTAATATCACAACATTTCTTATAATGAAAGTTACACATTTCATTATATAAATAATTTCATTTCTTTTCTTTTGTATTGTTATACATTATAAATTTTTAAAGAATTAATAATTTAATAGTATTACAAACTTTAAACACATATGATACATCAATGATAATTAATATTATACTTGATATTTCAAAATAATGCAAATAAATAATTCGTTATGTAACAATATTTTTAAACACCACTTTAAAAAATGATATTTAACTATTTATTTAATATCATAAATATTATATAACCAGAATTCTACCAATATGTCAATACCTTATTGTACTTATAAGGTATAAATGAGGTCAAAATGGAAATTTCATCTTTTATTATATTATTTAGTTTTTATTATTTTTTTTGGATATTAATTTTTTTTACTTGTTCTTCATTTGGAATTTCATATTCAAAATTTATTTTTAATAATCCCAATTCTAAGATTGCTGAAATAATTTTTATTGGATTATTTAAGTTGAAGTTTACTGTAAAATGATTGTTTTTTATTCCTTTATGAAGATATACTTTTTTTGTTTGCTCTTCTTTTTGAATACTACTTTTTCTTCCAGATATAGTTAATTGTTTGTTTTGAATGGAAATATCTAGTTCTTTTTCTTGATACCCTGGAACTAGTATTACTAACTGATAACGAGTATCACTGAATTTAATAAAATCATATCCAGGTAAATCAGTGATTGGTTTTTCACCAGTTAGTGTACTGAATATTTTATCAATTTGGTTAAATCTATCTGAGAATAAATTGTCTGTAATTATTGGTGAAAAAGAGATAGAATGATTATTCATAATAATCTCCTTCAAATCAAAATTACTGTTTTTCAAAATTTTAACTAAGTCTTATTTCTTTTTTTCTTTATTACTCTTATTGATAATAAAATAAGGGTTATATATTAATTTTCAAGTTTTAAATTATATTATTTTGATATAAGATAAAGATAATTTGTATTTCAAATTTTATGATAATTTAAATTATGAAAAATATTATTCCTATTTGTACTAATGCTTGGAAAGAATTAAATAATCATTTTAGTCATATTAAAAATTTGCATATGGTTGATTTGTTTTGTAATGATATTAATCGATTTAAGAATTTTTCTATTATTTTTAAAGATAAGATTTTATTTGATTTTTCTAAAAATCGCATTACTTTAGAAACAATGAAAAAACTTTTTAATTTAGCAAAAGAAATTAATTTATTAGAATCAATAGAAGAAATGTTTACTGGTGAAAAAATTAATAAAACTGAAAATCGTTCAGTCTTACATGTGGCTTTAAGAAATCGTTCTAACACTTCAATATTGGTTGATGGTAATGATATTATGCCTATGGTTAATAAAGTATTGAATGATATGAAATCTTTTTCTAATCAGGTTATTTCAGGAACATGGAGAGGGTATTCCGGTAAAAGTATTAAAAATATTGTGAATTTAGGTATAGGAGGTTCAGATTTAGGACCTAGAATGGTTACAAAAGCGTTAACACCATATAAAAATCATTTAAATATTATTTATATATCTAATATTGATGGTAATGATATATTAAATATTGTAAATAATTGTGATTTTGAAACAACAATATTTTTAATATCTTCAAAAAATTTTCAGACTGAAGAAACATTAACTAATGCTATGACTATACAAAAATATTTTTTAAAAAAAGTTAAAAATCAAAAATTTATGGATAAACATTTTTTTGCTATTACTGCAAATATTCAAGAAGCATTAACTTTTGGAATTGATCGAAAAAATATTTTTCAGATGTGGGATTGGGTAGGTGGAAGATATTCGTTATGGTCTGCCATGGGACTATCGATTATGCTTTCGATTGGATTTGATAATTTTATTAAATTATTAGATGGTGCATATGATATGGACATACATTTTCGAACTCAAACATTTGAAAAGAATATTCCTGTGATATTAGCATTAATTGGAATTTGGTATAATAATTTTTTTAATACAGAAACAGAAGCAATTTTACCTTATGATCAATATTTGGATCAATTTCCTAAATATATTCAACAAAGTAATATGGAATCGAATGGGAAAAATATTGATAGAAATGGAAATAAAGTTTATTGGCAAACAGGACCAATTATTTGGGGTGAAGTAGGAACAAATGGTCAACATTCTTTTTATCAATTAATGCATCAAGGTACGAAGCTCATTCCGTGTGATTTTATTGCTCCAATTAATTCTCATAGTTGTTTATTTCATCATCATAAAATATTATTATCGAATTTTTTTGCACAGACACATGCTTTAGCATTTGGAAAATATTTTATTCAAAAAAAAAATAATATATTTTTATATGATTCTGAAAATAAAAATATAGATAGTAATAAGTTTAAATATTTTGAAGGGAATAGACCAAGTAATACTATTTTATTAAATAAAATTACTCCTTATTCTTTAGGTGTATTAATTGCTGTATATGAACATAAAATATTTGTTCAGGGAATGATTTTAAATGTTTTTAGTTTTGACCAATGGGGTGTTGAGTTAGGTAAAAATGTATCTTCAGATGTTTTGAATATGTTAAAGTTAACAAAAAATGATTTAAAATATGATAGTTCTACAAATAATTTAATTAATTTTTATAATCATTTATATGATAAAAGAAAATAAACATTAGTGTATTATTTTATATATTTATAAATATTTTTTATTATAGAAATTATGAAAATATATAAAAAAAATTTATGTAAATCATTTTTAATTTTTTTATTAGGACCGACTGCATCTGGCAAATCAACATTAGCAATGGAATTAAGAAAATATTTGCCAGTTGAGTTAATCAGTGTTGATTCTGCATTAATATATCGTCATATGAATATTGGGACTGCTAAACCGAATAAATTACAGTTAATTCAACATCCTCATCGTTTAATTAATATTAAAGATCCTAGCCAATATTATTCTGTTTCGGAATTTCGATATGATGTTTTAAGAGAAATTAATGATATTTTAAAATTAGGTAAGATTCCGTTATTAGTAGGTGGTACTATGTTTTATTATCACATTTTGTTGAATGGAATATCACAATTACCAAAATCAAATTTAGAATTAAAAAAGAAAATTTTACGTGAAAATAATTATAATCATAATTATAGTTTACATAAATATTTATCTAAAATTGATATAATTTCTTCTAAAAATATTCATCCTAATGATGTACAAAGATTATTAAGAGCTTTAGAAGTTTGTTTGATTACAGGAAAAAAATTTAGTCAGTTAAAAAAAAATATATTATTTCGATTACCATATAAAACTATACAATTTGTTAGAGTATTAAAAAAAAAGAAATTGTATCATAATATTGAAAATCGTTTAGGAAACATGTTAGATCAAGGTTTTGAAATGGAAGTTATGGGTTTATTTAATAGAGGCGATTTAAATATTCATTTACCTTCAATACGTTGTATTGGTTATCGACATATGTGGTTTTATTTATCTGGTTTGATTAGTTATGGTGATATGATTAAACAAATTATTGTGTCTACAAAACAATTGGTTAAAAAACAAATAACATGGTTAAAAACATGGAATAATATTTATCTTTTAAAAGATACAAAAATGGAACTTATAATAGAAAAAATATTAAATGTAATTTATAAAGAAGATATTATGTATGGTTAATTATGATTATGTATTTATATTCAATAATTACATATTAAAAAGTTAGGATGAAAACTTAAATAATATAATTAATGTGAGTTGATTAAATATGGAAAATGTTGTTCAGATATTACAATTAGATGTTCCTTATCATATGAATCCTGCAGAAACTTTTTATAATATTTGTCACAATAAAACAGAAACATTGTTGTTAGAATCTGCTGAAATTGTCAAAAAAAATCAATTGGAGAGTATGTTAATTATAGATACAGCAATACGTATTATTGCAATTAATAAAAAAGTTATTTTAGAATCTTTTTCTCAAAATGGACAAAATATATTAGATAAAATACATCGCGTTATTCCTAAAGAAGTAAAATTGCATATTTTTAAAAAAAAAATTGAATTTATTTTTCCTGATATAATTAATATATTAGATGAAGATCATAGATTACAATCATTATCAATATTTGATTGTTTTAGATTTATTTTGAAATTAATTCAATCTGATTCTGATCAATCTAAATCAATATTTTTTGGAGGTTTTTTTTCTTATGATTTGGTTAATACTTTTGAAAATTTACCGATTTTATCGCGTTTTCAAAAATGTCCAGATTTTTGTTTTTATTTGTCTGAAGTTTTATTAATTTTTGATCATGTTCGACAAATAAGTACTGTTCAAGGAAGTGTATTTTTTAATGATGTATATGAAACTATCAGGATTCAAAAAAGATTATTAGAAATTAAAAAAAAATTATGTCATATTTCTGTATCAATACCAAAAAAGACAATTCTTGCTCAAGCTGTAGATGTGAATATAAGTGATTTAGAATATCAGAATATTGTAAGAAACATGCAAAATTATATTAGACAGGGAGAAATATTTCAAGTTGTTCCGTCAAGAAAGTTTTTTTTACCTTGTCCTTATCCATTATCAGCATATTATTATTTAAAATTAAAAAATCCAAGTCCATATATGTTTTATATGCAAGATAAAAATTTTACATTATTTGGTGCATCACCAGAGAGTTCATTAAAATATGATTCTATTAGTAGAAGAATTGAAATATATCCAATTGCTGGTACTAGAGCACGAGGTTTTGATAAATATGGTAATATAAATTTAGATTTAGATAGTCGTATTGAATTAGAAATGCGTACTAATCATAAAGAATTATCAGAACATGTGATGCTTGTTGATTTAGCTCGTAATGATTTAGCTAAAATTTGTATACCTGGAACACGATTTGTGTCCAATTTGACACAAGTGGATCGGTATTCTCATGTTATGCATTTAGTTTCTAAAGTAATTGGAATTTTAAGAACTGATTTGGACGTTTTACATGCTTATTCTGCATGTATGAATATGGGCACATTAAGTGGAGCTCCAAAAGTTCGTGCAATGCAATTAATTGCTGAAGTTGAGAATGTTAATCGAGGTAGTTATGGTGGTTCAATAGGATATTTTACAGGTTCAGGGGATTTAGATACATGTATTATAATACGTTCTGCTTATATTGAAAATTCTGTTGCTACTATTCAGTCTGGTTCGGGTATAGTATTGGATTCAATACCTCAAGAGGAATCTGACGAAAGTCGTAATAAAGCACAAGCTGTATTGAATTCTATTATTTATTCAAATTATCATAAAAAGGAATAATTGTGATGAAAGAAATTATTTTATTGGATAATTTTGATTCTTTTACATATAATATAGTTGATCAATTACGTGTTTATAATTATCATGTTATTATTTATCGTAATAATGTTTCTGTTAGTACCATCTTGTCTACTTTATTTAGTATGAAAAATCCAATAGTATTACTTTCTCCAGGTCCTGGAATACCTAAACAGTCAGGATGTATGATGCATTTGTTATCATTTGTTATTGGTATTGTTCCAGTAATTGGTATTTGTTTAGGATATCAGGCAATTGTTGAATATTATGGTGGTGTTTTGAAATATACAAATCAAATTTTACATGGTAAAACATCGTTAGTATTGCATGATGGAAAAGAAATGTTTAAAGGTATTGTTAACCCATTATTAGTTGCTCGATATCATTCATGTATATGTGCCAATATTCCTTCCACGTTGACAATTAATGCCAAATATAAAAATGTTATTATGTCTATTCGTAATAATTTTGATAGAGTTTGTGGATTTCAATTTCATCCAGAATCTATTCTTACTACATATGGGGATCAGTTGTTATATAATACTGTCAAATGGGCATATTCAAAATATTAATAATTTTATTTTTATTATGAATACATTTTTATAATAATGAATATAATAATGTATGACAATAATAATTGATATAAGTTATTTAAGGTATATCATGAAACAAAATATTATTGTGTTAGGTACACAATGGGGAGATGAAGGAAAAGGTAAAATAGTAGATTTATTAACTAATAAATTTGATTATGTTGTTAGATACCAAGGTGGACATAACGCTGGACATACTATAGTAGTAAATTGTAAAAAAATTATTTTACATTTAATTCCTTCTGGTATATTACATAATCACATGATTTGTGTTTTGGGTAATGGTGTAGTTATTTCACCTAAAGCATTAATTAAAGAAATAAATATGTTATCTAGTTTAAATATTTTTGTTCATAATCGTTTATTCATTTCAGAACATTGTCCTCTAGTTTTAGATTATCATATCAATATGGATATAGCTAGAGAAAAATTTTTAAGGAAACAATTAATTGGAACAACAGGAAAAGGTATTGGTCCATCTTATGAAGACAAGGTATCTCGTCGAGGACTTAAAATAGGTGATTTACGTAATACTAACGTATTAATGAAAAAATTGAAAAATATAATTAATTATTATAATTTTCAGTTGGTAAATTATTATGGAGGTTCTCCATTAGAATATGAATTAGTTTTAGAAGAACTATTGACATATCAAAATACTTTAATTAAAAAAATCAAGGATGTACCATTGATATTAAACGAAGCATGTTATTTGAAGAAGAAAATTATCTTTGAAGGTGCTCAAGGTACTTTTTTAGATTTAGATCATGGTATTTTCCCATATGTGACTTCTTCTAATAGTACTATAGGTGGTGTTTTTACTGGTTCTGGAGTCAACTTAAATTATAATTTTTATGTTTTAGGTATAGTAAAAGCCTATTGTACTAGAGTAGGTTTTGGTCCGTTTCCTACAGAATTACATGATGCTATTGGTACTCATTTATTTACAAAAGGAATGGAGTTTGGTTCTACTACTGGACGTAAAAGACGGACGGGTTGGTTAGATTTAGTATTGTTATCACGCTCCATTTTGTTAAATTCGATTCATTCATTATGTTTAACAAAATTAGATGTTTTAGATGGTTTATCAGAATTAAAAATTTGTGTTGCTTATAAACATATTAATTCATCCAAAATTTTTACAACACCATGTGATATATTAGATTGGAATACCATTGAACCTGTTTATGAAGTATTACCTGGATGGATGCAATCTACAGTAGGAATAAAATCGATGAATCAATTACCATCTGAAGCTAAAGATTATATATTGTTTATAGAAAAAAATATTTGTACACGAATATTTATTGATATGATTTCCACTGGTCCTGAAAGATCTCAAACAATTGTGAATATAGAATTTTAAAAATTTATGATTATTTTTTTATTTATATATATTTAAATATATAAATTTATGATTTTTATATTTTATAATATTTTTTTTTGAATAAAAATATATAGTATAAAATCTTATTTTTATAAGTATAATAATTTTATTATTGATTTTATTTTTGTTATTGTATAATATTTCATTGATGATTATGTTAATTAGTTTAATTGATTTATAATAATAAATATTATCAATATTATAAGTAAAATATATTATTTAAATATATTAATAAATAAAATACTTAATGAAAATGTTTTACAAACATTGTATTGTAACAAATATGTCATATTACAATTTTAAATATTATAAATATTTTGAAATAATAATTATTATATTGCATTATAGAATTTTTATTTTATTTATTTTTATATTTTATATTGTTTATATTTTAAAATACTTAATATTTTTAAAAGGATTATTATTTTATATGCGTCATTATGAAATTGTTATTATTATTCATCCTGATCAAACATCAGAACAAATTATGCATATTATAAAACATTATAAAACGTTTATTATGCAAAATCATGGAATTATATATCGTTTAGAAGATTGGGGAAGACGTCAGTTAGCATATCCTATTAAAAAGTTGCATAAAGCTTATTATATATTAATGAACATTCACATTGAACCAGTTAAAATTAGTGAATTGAAAGAAATATTATTTTTTAATGAAGTTGTTTTACGTAGTATGATTATTACAGTCAAAGAAAAAATTGTTGTTCCATCTGTAATTTTAAAGTTAAAAAATGATAAAATGGATAAAAGATAATTAATTTATATATATTTTATTTACTTATATGTAATCAATATATGTTGAAGGATTAAATGTATGATTCGATATTTTAGGCGAAAAAAATTTTGTCGTTTTACTGCAAATCGTGTTAAAGAGGTAGATTACAAAGATATTGTTACGTTAAAGAGTTATATTACAGAAACTGGTAAAATTGTTCCGAGTAGAATTACAGGTACTCGATCGAAGTATCAAAGACAGTTATCTCGAGCAATTAAAAGAGCTCGATATTTAGCATTACTTCCTTATACAGATCAACATTGTTAATATAATATATTGAAAGGGTTATAAATGGAAATTATTTTATTGAAAGATATTAGAAATGTAGGGAAAATAGGAAGTATTATTACAGTGAAATCTGGATATGCACGTAATTACCTTATTCCTTTAGGTCAAGCATTAAGATCGAGTTCTGAAAATATTAATATTATACAAAATAAGAAAAATCAATTAGATAAAAAGGTAAAATTTAGGATATCTCAAGCTAAATTAAGATTAAATCAAGTAAAATCTTTACCGATTATTAAAATATATGTTCGATCACGTAAACATGAAAAATTGTTTGGTTCTATTGGACCAAAAGATATTGCAAATGCAATTATGAAATTAGGAGTTCAAGTAGATAAACAAGAAATTTATATAAAAAATGGTTATATTCGTAAATTAGGTGTGTATAAAGTCATTTTTAGACCTTATAAAACAATAGAAACCAGTTGTTTAGTACATGTTCTTTCTCAAAATAGTATTTGATATGTAATTTTATAATATTAAAATATATGATATTTTATATATAAGATAAATATTTTATTATCAAGATATATTATATGTATATAATATATCTTGGTAATATAGGTGATATGATATTTGATATTTTATAATTATACTGAGTTTGTGTTTACAATATATTATTTTTATTTTATAATATTTAATATTATTTTATATATTTATATATGATATAGATATTATGAATATTGTTGATATAAAAATATTAGATGATCGTATAGGAACAAAATTTCCGTCTTTGACATATTCAACTGACGGATCTTCTGGTTTGGATTTGAGAGCGTGTATAAAAAAAAAAATTATTTCTGTCTGTTCTAATCAAGTTATATTAATACCTACTGGTATTGCTATTTTTATTAAAGATCCATTAATTACTGCTTTTATTTTACCTCGTTCAGGATTAGGTCATTATCATGGTATAGTTTTAGGTAATACTATTGGTGTTATTGATTCGGATTATCAAGGTGAATTAATGCTTTCAGTATGGAATAGAAGTAAAAAAACATTTTATATTTCTTGTGGAGATCGGGTAGCACAAATGATTTTTGTTCCGATCATTAAGCCAGATTTTAATATAGTTTCAGATTTTAAAAATACCAATCGTAATATACATGGTTTTGGATCTTCTGGTATTAAATAATGTATTTTTTACATCCATATATATTTTGGTATGTTATAATTTTTTTTAGTTTTTTTGGATATTTATTATATTTTATAAGATATTTAATTAAATCAAATATATTAATAATCGAAAATATTTTGCAATATGGATGATTATTTTTTATTTCTTCTGTTGCACTATATACATTTGATATTCCGTATTCTTGTCTATTGAATGCAACAAATATACTATAAATAGAGTTATTTGGTTTTGTATTGATGTATTTTTGTATTGTTATTCCGGATGTAAGAACATCATCTATAATAATAATGTTATTATGGTTTATATTTGGTCCAATAATGATACCTTGATCTCCATAATTTTTAAATTCTTTTCGATTAAAACAATATGGTAGATTGATATTATAATATATTTTTAATGCTATTGCTGTAGCAACAACTATGGGAATTCCTTTATATGCTAAACCAAAAAGCATATCAGGATTTATTTTTGAATGTACAATTGCATGTGCATAAAATTTTCCTAATTTAAGAATATTTAAACCAGTATAAAAATATTTTGAATTAAAAAAATAAGGGCTATTTCTTCCAGATTTCAACTGAAATTTTCCAAATGTTAATATTTTATTATGTAAAGAAAATTCAATAAATTTTTTTTTCCATTCTCTCATATGTTTTTTATTTAATATTATTTAATTTTATTTTTATAAAATTTTTTGTTGTTTTTTATATTTTATTTTATAAAAACTAGGTTTTGGCCCTTGCTGGATTTGAACCAGCGACCAAGCGATTATGAGTCGCCTGCTCTGACCACTGAGCTAAAGGGCCTATGTATAAATATTATAAATGAATTTAAAAATATAATCTACAATTATTTTATTTATTTTTTATTATAAAGTTGTTATATATTTTGATATTTTGATATTTTGACATTTTAGTATTATAATATTTTAGTATTATGATATATATTATATTGAAAATGTTTTTTTGACAAAGTTTTTGATATATGATATAACTTTATTAAATAATCCTCTGTAGTTCAGTTGGTAGAACGGCGGACTGTTAATCCGTATGTCACTGGTTCGAATCCAGTCGGAGGAGTTTTTATATATCATTAATTTTTATTCAAATTATAAATTATTTTAATAAAATTATGAATTTTAATAATTTAATAAATCAAAAATGTGATTTTCTTTTTTATGATTATGAAACATTTGGAGTACATACTGCATTAGATAAGCCTGTACAATTTGCATCGATTCGTACTGATTATAATTTTAATATTATTGATGATAATGTTAGTGTTTTTTATTGCGCTCCACCGAATGATTATTTGCCTAATCCGGAATCGGTTTTAATCACAGGTATTACACCTCAATATGCAATAAAAAAAGGTTTAAATGAATTTTATTTTGCTCGAAAAATTTATAGTATTTTAAATACGAAATTTATTTGTGTCATTGGATATAATAATATTGTGTTTGATGATGAAATAACGAGAAATATATTTTATAGAAATTTTTTTGATCCTTATAGTTGGAGTTGGAAAAATTATAATTCTCGTTGGGATTTAATTAATGTTGTTCGAGCATGTTATTTATTACGACCAGAAGGTATTGTATGGCCGAAAAATAAATTAGGTTTTGTGAGTTTTAAATTACATGATTTAACACGTAGTAATCATATTAATCATTATGATGTACATAATGCAGCTTCTGATGTTTTAGCAACAGTAAGTTTAGCTAAATTGGTAAAATTAAAACAACCTAAGTTGTTTAATTATTTATTTAAATATAGGTTAAAGGATAATCTTAAATTACTTATTAATAAAGTACAATGGCAACCTTTGGTTTATATTTCAGGAATTTTTGGTAATATAAGAAATAATATGACTTGTATTGTACCAATATTTTGGAATATTAAAAATTTCAATATGTTAGTATTTTTTGATTTATATATGGATAGTCATTCATTAGTTGATTTTCTTCTCGAGAATCGGTATAGAAATAATATTACTATATCAAAATTATTTTCATTTGGCATTGGTTTTTTATATATTAATCAATGTCCTATATTAGTTCCTGTGAATTTATTGGATCATGCAAATCAATATCGTTTAAATATTAATTTAAATTCGTATTTAAATAAAATATATTTTTTACGTAAAAATATATTTTTATTTTATGAAATAAGAAAATTGTTTAGTAATTTTGTTTATTGTAATGCAAATCATGATGTTGATTTACAAATATATCGTTCTTTTTTTTCTAATTATGATAAAAAACAAATGCGTATCATACATACTATTTCAATTAATGATTTAAAAAATATTAGTATAAATTTTTTTGATTCTCGATTATATGAAATGTTTTTTCGATATCGTGCGCGTAATTTTCCTCAATCTTTAAATTGTTTTGAAAAAATAAAATGGTTATTATATCGATTAAAAAAATTTAATAAAAATTTTTTAGAAAGGTATTTTGATAATCTAAATCAACTTATGAATCAATATAGTAAAAATTTAAAAAAAATTAATCTTTTAAATGATTTAAAAAGATATGTACAGTATTTTATTCAATTTAAATAATTTTGTATATTTTATAGAACAAAATTAATATGTGATATTATCTTTTTTAAATAAAAATTTTATCATTTCTTTTTTTATTATTTGATAATCTTGTATATTCATCATATTTAATTTTTTTTCATTAATAATTTTTGTTTGTTGATGCATCCATTTTTTCCAAGCTAATTTTGATATATTTTTATATATATATTCTCCTATTCTTCCTGGATAAAATGGTTCGTCATGTCCTTCACAAAATTTTTTAAAAAATTTACAGAAAATGATTTTCATATATTTTAATCCTGATCAATTTTTTTTAAGTATATTAATATTTTTTTTATGGGTTGTGATATTCCAATGTGTGGGGGATTATACAAATTATACCAAATATAATGGTTGTTTTTAGAAAATATTTTTTTATTTTTTATTATTATTTTAAACATTTTCATTTTTAATTTTATATGACTTAATTGATGATAAATTGAATTTATTTTTTCATTATTTTTGTTTTTTATTTCATTTTGTATTAACCAAGTATTTATATCTTTTATATTGTTAAATTCTGGGAAACAAAATAAATTTTCCCATATTTTTTTATTTTTTCGACGTTCTAAGTAGACAAAATTTTTATATTGGATTATAAGATAAAAAAATATTTTTTTTTTAATTATTTTTGTAATATTTGTTTTTTGATTATTAAAATTTTTTATGTATTGACAATTTTGATTGAGTGGACATATATGACATTTAGGTTTTTTATATTGGCATATTAATGATCCTAGATCCATCATACCTTGATTAAATTTATTAGCATTATGAATAGGTGTAATCATATTTATTAAATGCCATAATTTGTTTTCATAATGTTTTAATTTGTTGAAATTTTTAGGGAGATTATAGAATCTAGTTAAAATTCTTTTAACATTACCATCTAATATGGGAAAGGAGAAATTTTTTGATAATGATAGAATTGCGCCTGCTGTGGTTTTTCCAATGCCTGGTAGTTTAATTAGATCTATAATACTATTAGGAAAATATCCATGATATTTATTAATAATAATTTTAGCTGTTTTATGTAAATTTATAGCTCTTTTATAATATCCTAATCCACTCCATATATGTAATATCTCATCTAGATTTGTTTGTGCTAGTTTATCTATAGTATTGAATGTGGATATAAATTTTTTGTAATAAGGTATAACAGTTTTTACTTGTGTTTGTTGTAGCATAATTTCTGAAATCCAAATATGATAATCAGTTTTTTTTATTTGCCATGGTAAGTTTTTTCTACCATACATATGATACCAATTAATAATTAATTGTGAAAATTGCCAATATTTCATATTATGATCATTTTTTATTTAACATAAGTTTATTTTATTCTTGAATGATATTGTATATTATAATATTTATGATAAATTTTAGTATTTATATATATGATAAAAAATATAGTATTTGATAATGTTGTTATACCCAAATATAATTTATATGGAAAATTTATACGTAATACACGTAGTTTTGTTTGTAGATCTGGACGACATAGAAAAAAAAATATTGATATAATAAAAAAATATTGGTCGTATTTTGGATTAAATTTTCAATGTCAAAGTTTAGATATTCATAAAATTTTTGATAATAAAAATCGATTTTTTATGTTAGATATAGGATTTGGGAAAGGCGAATCTTTATTACATACAGCGTCGTATAATTTAGATAAAAATATTTTAGGTATAGAAATTTATGTATCTGGAATAAGTTATTGTATGCATAATATGTATATGGCTAATATGAAGAATGTAAAGATTATATTGCATGATGCTGAAGAAGTATTACAATATATGATTTGTGATAATTCAGTAGATGTTATACATGTTTTTTTTCCTGATCCTTGGATTAAGTTACGTCATAATAAAAGAAGAATTTTAAAACCTGATTTTATTAAATTACTTGCAAGAAAACAAGTCAAAAATGGAATATTATATATAGTTACTGATTGTAAAATATATGCAAATTATATTATGAGTGTGATAAATTCTATTTCGGAATATACCAGTAGATTAAATAATATTGATTATTTAACAATATTTAATTCAAGAATAGTCACTAATTTTGAAAAAAAAGCAAATATTTTAAATAAAAAGATTTTTAATTTATTATTTCAGTGTTCTAAATTATAAAATTTATTTTATAAAATATTCTAATAGATTATTAAGAAAAATTTTTCCTTTTGGTAGAGTATACCAAAATTTTTTTGTTTGTACTATATATTTTTTTTTAATTAGTGTATTTATTTCGTTTTTTATATAACATTTGTTTAATCCAGTATATAATGTAAAGTATTTACGTTTTATAGGTTGAAATAATCTAAAGATGTTCATAAAATATTCTAAAGGTTTATTTTTGTCTAAAATTTTATATTTTTTTTGGATATATTGATTACTGTTTATATAATCATTAATTTTATATTTTTTTATAGTTCTAATAATATTTTTATTTTTTGTAGTTATTTTTCCATGCGCTCCACATCCAATGCCTATGTAGTCTTGAAATTTCCAATAGTTTAAATTATGTTGACATTGATATTTTTTTTGTGAATATGAAGATATTTCATATCGTATGTATTTTGATTGGGTTAATAATTTATTACCTTGGTTATACATATTCCATATAGTATTTTCATTTGGCAAATGTATTTTTTTAGAGTAGAATATAGTATTTTTTTCTATATTTAGTTGGTACCAAGAAATATGATTAGGTTTCATTAGTATAGCAGTTTTTAAATCATATAAACATTCTTGTAGTGTTTGTTGAGGTAAACCATACATTAAATCTATGTTAAAATTTATTTTTTTTTTTTTTATTTGATTTAAAATGTTTATTGCAGTTTCTGCTGAATGTTCTCGTCCAATGGATTTTAATAATTTATTATTAAAACTCTGTATTCCTATCGATATTCTATTAATCCCCAATTGTATATATTTTCGTATTGTATGAATAGTAATTAAATCAGGGTTGATTTCTATGGTAATTTCTGAATTAGAGTTAAGAGATACAATGTTTTTTATATTGTGTAATAGATATTTTATATATTTATAGTTTATTAAATTTGGTGTACCTCCTCCAATAAATATACTTTTTATACTTCTATTATTAATTAGATGTATATCATTTTTTAAATCTTGAATTAATGATTGAATATATTGTAATTCTGGGATCGAATTTTTGGATTGATATGAATGAAAATCACAATATGGACATTTTTTTTTGCACCAAGGTATGTGAATGTATAAACTTAAATCAGGTAGTAAAATCGACATGCTATTTTTGAATATAGTTAATATATTTATATTTTTTTGTATGTTTTATCCAACTTTCTAATATTAGTACAGCTGATACGGAATCTATTTTATTTTTTTTTAAATTTTTATATCCTCCTTGTGTAAATAAATATGATTTTGCTTCTTTTGTTGTTAGTCTTTCATCATGGAGATAAATTTTAATACAAAAACGTTTATATAAAGATTTGGAAAATTTTTTTACTTGATTAGTAATTTTTTGTTTTGTTCCATTCATGTTTAATGGGTATCCGAGAATTATCAATTTTGGTTTCCAAGATGATATTAATGATGAAATTGTATGCCAATTTGGTTTTCCATTTTTAACTTTTATTGAATTTAGTGATGTTGCTGTTGATGTAATTTGTTGTCCAACTGCTACCCCAATATTTTTAGTACCAAAGTCGAATGATAATATAAACATAGTTTTTAATTATCCTTATAATAAATAAAAATGATGATTTATAATATTGATATTTTAATAATTTTTATACTTATTTTCATGTATGTTTTTATTTTATATATTTTTAATATTATACATGATTATTATTTATTTTTTTAAAAGTTTTTTATGAATTGATTATGAATATTTATTTTTTAGTATTGTATATGTTATTATTAATAATATATAATTCAAATTATATATTTATATGATATATGTTTAAATTTTATATTATATGTTTGATTCATCTTGAAAATGTGCATAGTTATCAAATCGGCATACATTTCCATTAAATGTTAATTTTATAGTGCCATGAGGTCCATTTCTTTGTTTTCCTATAATAATTTCAGCAATACCTTTGGATTCAGTATTTTCATTATACACTTCATCTCTATATATAAACATAATTAAGTCTGCATCTTGTTCTAAAGCGCCTGATTCTCTAAGATCTGAATTTATTGGTCTTTTATCAGATCGTTGCTCTAATGATCTATTAAGTTGTGATAATGCAATAATAGGTATTTTTAGTTCTTTAGATAAAGATTTTAAAGATCGAGAAATTTCTGCAATTTCTAGTGTTCGATGTTCTGATAATTGAGGTACTTGTATTAGTTGTAAATAATCAATCATAATTAAACTTAGTCCATTTTTTTTTTTATATAAATATTTTGATTTTGATCGAATTTCATTAATAGTTAGTTGTGAAGCATCATCAATGTATATATTATTTTTTTTTAATAATATATTAATTATACTAGAAATTCGTGACCAATCTTCATGATTTAAACATCCAGTACGGATATTATTTTGTTTAACTCGCGATAAAGAGGATAACATACGCATAATAATTTGTTCTCCTGGCATTTCTAGACTGAAGATTAAAACAGGTTTTTTATAAATCATAGCAGCATTTTCACAAATGTTCATTGCTAAAGTGGTTTTTCCCATAGATGGTCGGGCTGCTATGATGATTAAGTTGGATTTTTGTAATCCTAAAGTTTTTTTATTAATATCATGATATCCGGTATCAATACCTGTAATTTTATTATTTGGTGATTGGATGAATTTTTCCATAGTATTAATAGTAACATCTAATAATGTTTTTATGTTTTTGAGATTTAATTGTTTTGTATTTTTTTTATTTATTATTTTAGATATTTTAAATTCTATATAATCTAAAATTTCTTCACTAGTTTTATTGGTTTTGTTATATCCTAAATCAGAAATTTTATTACCAATTTTAATAATTTTTCGTAATGTAGAATATTTTTTAACTATATTAGCATATGTAGTAATATTTTCTATACTTGGTGTGTTACGAGCAATATTTGATAAATAAGAAAATTTACCTATATTTTGTAGTTTTCCTTTTTGTTCTAAAGATTCAGATATTGTTATTAAATCTATAGGATAACCTAAATTTATTAGTTTTTGCATTTCGTAAAAAATTAATTGATGCGGTATAATAAAAAAATCTTTGGGTGAAAGACAATGCGAAATAATATCCCATTTTTTATTATTTAACATTAATCCACCTAAAACAGATTGTTCTGCTTCTAATGAGTAAGGTAATTGTTTATGTTGTAGTGTAGTGTTTGTGTGTTTAAAATTGTTATTTATCATTTATGGTTTATAATCTTATTTTTTATATATATAATTAATATATTTTTGGATAAATTTTTTGTTTATTATAGTTATATATGATATTTTAATTATATATTTTTGAATTATTATTTAATATTTTAAATTTGGTATAATTAAAATAATTTTTGGTTATAATGTGATCATAGTAAATAATTAAAGGTAATGATTGTTATTCATAATATATTGAGTATAATATATTATATGTATTTTTTTATATTTTACTTTTGAGGATGTTATATGTCTAATCGAGGAATTAATAAAGTTATTTTAATTGGAAATTTAGGGCAAGATCCTGAAGTTCGTTATATGCCTAATGGAGATTCTATTACAAATATTATTGTAGCAACTTCTGAATCTTGGAAAGATAAAAATACAGGTGTAAAAAAGGAAAAAACGCAATGGCATAAGGTAGTATTGTTTGGGAAATTAGCACAAATCGCAAGTAAGTATTTACATAAAGGTGCACAAGTTTATATTGAAGGTTCTTTAAGAACTAGAAAATGGAAAAATCAAGATGGATTCGATAAATATGTTACAGAAGTTTTGGTTAATATGAATGGTACTTTGCAAATGTTACAAGGTCGATCATCTCATATATCTTTAAATGATAGTACGAATAATAAAAAATTACTTCCAAAAGATAATTTGTTATATGATAAAAAACAATTGTTAAATAAAGATGATTCTGTTAAAATGAAAGATAATGTTATGTCTGATATAAATTTGGATGATGCATTTCCTTTTTAAAATTTGTGTTATTTATTTAGATCATTATGTATATTTCATAGATATGTAGTAATTTAATAATAAAATAAATTTATTTGATATTTATAAAGATATTTTTAGGTTTTGTATTTATGTTTTTATGTTTTAAATATTATAAGTTGTTTTTTGAATATTTTAAATTTTATTTATTTATAAAATGTTTGATATTTATTTGCATGAATTATATGTATGTTATTTGTAATTATTTGAATTATATAATATATTTTATAGTTTTTTATTGTATTATTACATGAAATATTGTTAATAATATAGTAGTAACTGAATATGATTAATATTTCTCGAGCAGCACAAAATTATCTTAAAGATATTTTATTTAAAAATAGTCATTTTTCAATACTTAGAATATTTATAAAATATCCTGGAACGCAATATGCTGAATGTAAAATGTTGTATGATTCTAAATGTAATTTTCGTAATGGAGATATCGAAATAAAATATTTATATTTTAGTATTTATATTAGTAATATTCTTTTTCCTTATTTAAAGAGTGCAAAAATTGATTTATTATATGATGAAGGTAATTATCAATTGATGTTAATGGCTCCTTATGCTCGGGAAAAAATATATACTGTTCAAAATAATAATATATTATTGAATAAATTAAAAAAATTTGTACATAATCATATTAATCCTATGTTATTTACACATGGAGGGGAAATTGTTATATTAGAAATTACAAAATCGGGTTATGTGATTTTGAAATTTTTAGGTAGTTGTAATGGTTGTTCGATGGTAAATACAACTTTAAAAGAAGGTATTGAAAAAAAGATTTTATATCATTTCCCTGATTTATTAGGAGTGAAGGATATTACAGAACATTATCGGGGTGCACATTCTTTTATATAATAATGTATTGGTTTGATTTATTTTATTTTTGATTATTAGAATCATGTTTTTAATTAAATATATTGTATATATGAATAATAAATCAAGGTTTTAATATGAAGAGAGTATTTATTTTGGTATTAGACTCATTTGGAATTGGTTATAGTGACGATGCATATAGATTTCATGATGTTGGTACTAATACTTTTGGTCATATATCAGAATATTGCTATTTTGGTAGAGCTAATGATAATAGATTTGGTTATTTAAATATTCCTAATTTAATGTCTTTAGGATTAGGTAAGGTTTATAAATATTTAAATGGTCATTATCCTTTTGGAATATTAAAATCATCAAAAATTATCGGAAGTTATGGTTATGCACGTGAAATTTCTTCATCAAAAGATACGTCTTCAGGACATTGGGAAATTGCTGGTGTTCCAGTTTTATTTAAGTGGGATTATTTTAATAATATTAAAAATAGTTTTCCTTCTCATTTATTAAAAGAAATAATTATACAAAATAAATTAGTTGGTATTTTAGGTAATTGTCATGCTTCTGGAACAGATATATTGAATGATCTTGGGTGTTTGCATATAAAAACAGGCAAACCTATTGTTTATACGTCTTCTGATTCGGTTTTACAAGTTGCTTGTCATGAAAAATATTTTGGGTTAAATAATTTATACAAATTATGTAAAAAAATTAGATATATTTTAGATAAATATAATTATAATATTACTCGAGTAATTGCTCGTCCATTTATAGGAGAAAAAAAATTACATTTTATTCGAACAAATAATCGTCGTGATTTTTCTAAATTACCTCCTGGTAAAACGATAATACAAAAATTAATAGAAGAAAGATCAGGTCATGTTATTGGAATTGGTAAAATTTCAGATATTTTTGCTCATGTAGGTATTACCAAAAATATATATACTGCAGGATTAAAAAATTTGATTGATTCTACGATACATGAAATAAATATTAATGTTAAAGATAATACAATAGTTTTTATAAATTTAGTAGATTTTGATTCTATTTGGGGACATCGAAGAGATGTTTCTGGATATTCGTCTGGGTTAGAATATTTTGATTTTCGTTTATCTGAGATTTTAAATAGTTTAAAAAGGGATGATATGTTAATTTTGACTGCGGATCATGGTTGTGATCCCACTTGGATTGGAACAAATCATACACGTGAATATATTCCAATATTATTATATAATAAGTTTTTTCCAAGATATAATTTTGGTTATCGTAAGACATTTTCTGATATTGCTCAAACGATTGCAAAATATTTTTCTTTATCTAATATGAAATATGGGGAGAGTATACTGTAAAGTACAATAATTTTGAGCATATAATTTTGTTTTTATAATATTTTGAAAATAAGGTTACATTTTATGATTACACCTCATATTAATGCTAATAAAAATGATTTTGCATCACGAATTATTATGTCTGGAGATCCTGTAAGAGTACAATATATTGCAAGTAATTTTTTAAAAAATGTTCGTGAAGTAACAAATGTTAGGTTTATTTTAGGATTTACAGGATATTATAAAAATGTTAAAATATCAATCATGAGTCATGGAATAGGTATACCATCTGCTTTGATTTATATTCATGAATTAGTTAAATATTATCATGTTAAAAAAATTATTCGTTTAGGTACATGCGGAACAGTGCGTGATGATATTGAATTAAATGATATTCTTATTGCTATGGGTGCTTGTACAGATTCTAATGTTAATAGAAATAAATTTAATAATTATGATTTTGCTTCTATTTCAGATTTTGATATGTTATATAATACAGTTATGTGTTCTAAAAAAATAGGTATTCATGTTCGTGTAGGTAATTTTTTTACAACAGATTTATTTTATACATATGATAAAAAAATTTATCATTTGTTAAATAAATACAATATTCTTGGTATTGATATGGAAACCTCAGGGATATATAATGTTTCTGCTGAATTAGGTATACAATCTATTTCTATATGTTTGGTTTCAGATCATCTTTTGCGTGGTCAAAGGTTGTCTACTGATGATCGTGTAAATACTTTTAATAATATGATACAAATTGCTTTGGAAACAATGATTATGTAATTATATATTAATTGATTATAATATTTAAGTTTTGATATAGACTATATTGGTGAGAAAGGGATTCGAACCCTTGATACGATAAATATCGTATACATGTTTTCCAGACATGCTCCTTAATCCTCTCGGACATCTCACCATTATGAATATTATGTATTTTTTTTATTTATTAAAATATATAAATAATATTTTATTTAGTTTTTGTATTTTATATGTTAAAAATGTTTGTATTATACTTTTAATGTATTATTTAATATTATTGTATTGTATTTTATATATTTAATAATATATTAATAAAATATTTTATATATTATAATATTATTATTTTAATATTTATAATATAAAATATATCTTATTTTGTGAATATAGTGTATAATATTAAAAATTGAAATTAAATTTTAGTTAATTATAAATATGATAACAAAAAGAAATATTTTTTTAATAGGTCCTATGGGTGCTGGGAAAAGTACTATTGGACGTTTGTTAACTCAAGAATTAAATATGGAATTTTATGATTCTGATCAAGAATTAGAAAATCGTACTGGTGTTGATATTAGTTGGATCTTTGATATTGAAGGAGAACTAGGTTTTAGAATACGTGAAGAAAAAATTATTGATGAATTAACACGAATGAGTAGTATTGTATTAGCTACTGGAGGTGGTTCGATAATATCTAAAGATATAAGAAATTTTTTATCATCGAGAGGTATTGTCATATATTTACAAGCTAGTGTTCAAAAACAATTGATGAGAACTAAAAAAGATAGTTATAGACCTCTTTTAAAAACAGGTGATGATATGAGTGTGGTATTACAAAGATTAGCTTTTCAAAGAGAAGAATTATATAAATCAATAACTGATTTAACATTTAATACTGATAATAAAAATGTTAAAAGTATAGTGTATAATATTATTAAAATGCTAAAAACTATTTAGTTATAGATATTAATTACTTTTTAAATTATTAGAGTTTAATACAATATATGCGAAAAATAATAGTTAATTTAAATTATGCTTCATATCCAATTTATATTGATTTTAATTTATTAAATATTAAAGATATTTTTTATCCTTTAAAAAAAAATGATCGTGTTATGTTAGTCACTGATACTGTTTTATCGCCTATATGGAAAAATATCGTTTTAGGTTCTTTAGTAGATTATGGTATGATTGTTGATGAGTTGATTATTCCTGATGGTGAAAAATATAAAAATTTTGTTTCAGTGGAATTGTTAATATCTAACTTATTAAATAAGTGTCATGATCGTCATACCACGTTAATTGCATTAGGTGGTGGGGTTATAGGTGATTTAACTGGTTTTGTAGCTTCAATTTATCAACGTGGTATACGTTTTATACAAATCCCCACCACTTTATTATCTCAAGTTGATGCTGCTATAGGAGGGAAAACTGGTGTTAATCATGTTTTAGGGAAAAATATGATTGGTTCATTTTGGCAACCAACTTCTGTAATTATTAATTTAAATTTTTTAAATACTTTACCTAAAAATCAATTTATTTCTGGTTTATCTGAAGTTGTTAAATATGCTATTGCGTTTGATTATGATTTTTTTGTATGGTTAGAAAAAAATATAAATGATATTTTATCTTTAAATATGAATACTTTATTATATTGTGTCACACGATGTTGTGAATTAAAAAAGAAAATTATTGTTATTGATGAGAGAGAAAATAATTGTCGTATGTTGTTAAATTTAGGGCATACGTATGGTCATGCTATTGAATCGTATTTTGAATATTCTTCTTTTTTACATGGTGAATCTGTTTCAATAGGTATTGTGATTGCGCTTTATACTTCTGAAATTCTTGGTTTATTGAATATTGTAGATATTAAACGTATTATTAATTTGTTAGAAAAAATTGGATTGCCTACTATTATTCCTAAAGAGATATCGTCTCGTTCTTTTCTGAAATATATGATACGAGATAAAAAAAATTATTTTGGTCAAATTACACTGATTTTACCTACATCAATTGGAGAAGTAAAAGTTTTTAATAATGTTAGTAAAAATATTATTATGGATGCCATTCAAATGTGTTATTAATAATATAAGATATTATAATTTATTTTTATATTTATATAGATGAGAATAATATGAAAAAATTTTTTATTTCTTCTTCTATTTTATCTGCAAATTTTGCTCGATTAGGAGAAGATATTAAAGAGATTTTAATTGCAGGTTGTGATTTTATTCATTTTGATGTTATGGATAATCATTATGTTTCTAATTTAACATTTGGTCCTATGGTTTTAGAATCATTAAGAAATAATAACATTTATGCTCCTATTGATGTTCATTTGATGGCTTGTCCAGTGGATGATTTAGTGTTAAAATTTGCTCAGTCTGGGGCTAGTTTTATTACTTTTCATCCAGAATCAAGTGATCATGTTGATAAAACATTAAGTTTAATTAAACAATGTGGTTGTAAAGTAGGGATTGCATTAAATCCTTCGACTCCGTTAAGTATTTTAGATTATATTATGGATAAGTTAGATATTATTTTATTAATGGGAGTAAATCCTGGTTTTTCAGGACAAAGGTTTATTCCTTCTATGTTAAATAAATTATATCGTATTCGTACAAAAATTGATAAGTTTTTTCCTAATATTTTGTTATCAGTGGATGGAGGTGTAAATGCAAATAATATTTCGGATTTAGTTTGTGTTGGTGTAGATATATTTGTTATGGGTTCTGCAATTTTTACGTCAAATAATTACGTTCAGTTTATTAAAAATATACGTGAAAAGATTAAATTAACATATAATTGTATAAAATAATTATTATTTATATTCATAGGTTTAAATCATGGTTTTACTTCAACCTACGGTTTTTAGTGCTATACAACCATCAGGAAAATTAACTTTAGGTAATTATATTGGTGCATTGTCACATTGGGTTCGATTACAACGTAATAATCATTGTATTTATGGTATAGCTGATTTACATGCTTTAACTACTGTTCAAAATTCTTCATATCTATTGAAAAAAAATAAATTAGATACTTTATCTTTTTATTTAGCTGCAGGTATTGATCCAAATAAAAGTATTATTTTTGCACAATCGGATGTGTATGAACATTGTCAATTATATTGGATCTTGAATTGTTATACATATTTTGGTGAATTATCAAGAATGACACAATTTAAGAGTAAAGTTTTACAATATTCTAAAAATATTAATTCTGGATTATTAAATTATCCTATATTAATGTCATCAGATATTTTGTTATATTATAGTGATAGAATATTAATTGGTTATGATCAAAAACAACATTTAGAATTAACTAAAAATATTGCGTTTCGATTTAATTATGTATATGGTAATATATTGCGCATACCACATGTATATATTCCTAATATTTATAGTTCTAAAATTATGGCATTATTGAATCCTAAAAAAAAGATGTCTAAATCAGATATTAATTTTAATAATGTTATTTTTTTATTAGAAGATAAAAAGTCTATTTTTTATAAAGTAAGTAGATCAGTTACGGACTCTGAAAATAAAATATATTATGATATGGTTCATAAACCTGGAATTTCTAATTTATTAAATATATTTTCAAGTTTAACTGGTATTAAAATATCTGTTTTAGAGAGTGATTTTGCTAATATGTTGTATCAGGAGTTTAAAATATTAGTTGCTGAAAAAATTGAGAGTATTTTAAGTAAATTAAGAGATAGATTTTTTTATTATCGAAATAATGAGTCATATTTATTTGAAATTTTAGAACGGGGAGCGCATCAAGCTCGAATAAAAGCCAAAAGAACAATAGATAAAGTGTATAACGTATTAGGTTTATAAATAATGTTGTAATAAAATATATTAAATATTTTTTTTATGTTGACTAACAAATCCTAATATCCAGGACAGAATAAATGTTATTAAATACAATATATTTGAAGTAATTAATGCTCCAATAATTCCGATTTTATGAACTATTGGACTAGTTATTAGGAATGTTAATAGTGTTCCTGTCGTTCCGGATATTAGAATTAAATTTATTAGTTTTTGCGATGTTTTTTTAGTTTGTAAAGACGTTAATGTAATGATAATGGTATAAATTGCACTAGAAACGAAACCTAAAATTGATATAATTATATTTAATATTTTTATTTTTTGGTTAATGATAAAAGTATACATACATATAGTAGATAATCCAGTTAAATATAATAGTGATTTTTGTAAATCGAAAGATTTTAATATATAACTAAAAAACCACATTCCTAACATATATGACATCCAAAAATAACTTACTAATTTTCCAGCTCTTTGAATGTTCACACCAATAGTTTGTGTAGCATATTCTGGAATCCAAGAAATAAATCCTAATTGTCCTAAAATATAAAATAAAGCTAAACAACATAATATAGGTATATTAATGTTCCATTGTATATTGTTATGGTTATTATTTTTTAATTTATCCTGAATTGTGGGGAATTTTGTGTTGATCGTAAGACAAAATATGATAAAATATATTATTCCGATAATTATATAAATTGAATACCATGGTATATGTTTACTTAATAGGTTAGATGCAACTATTGGGAAAAGTATTCCTGACATGCTAAAGAATGAGTCTGTTATTAATAATTTTGATGTTCTTGTTTTACTGGTATATATGCTTGTAATTAAAAAAGTGCCTATAGAAATTATTGTTCCACTAATTATTCCTAAAGTAAAAATATTGATACTAAAAATAGTTAGATTATTGACATATATTAAATTTGTAATAGATAATATAATTAATATAAAACCTATAATAATTTGTTTTTTAAATGTAATGAAATTTGTTATCCAAGAGTTAAATAATATAGCACATAACATTCCGGAATTGAAAAAGGTAAATATATTACTTATATTGATAATAGAAGTATGAAAATATTCTGCAATACTTCTAATCATGATACCTGTAATGGTTATAGTAGATCCTGTAAAATAATATGATAAAAAACTTATTATAGTTAATTTAATTTTGTTATTTTTTTTCATTTTTTTGATATTAATTAGTTATTTTACTATAATTATAGAATAAGTGATTTATATTCTTGTAATGACAAATATTAAGGTATTGATTTTTGAAGAAATCTTTTTAATTTTTTTTTATATGTTAAAATGTAATAAATTTTTTTATATAAAGTGATATCATTGATATATACTATAATAGTTATGGGTTCAATTTATGGAACAGAGAATGCAATTAGTGCATTTTTGTTTTCTAGTTTTTTATTAAAAATTCGTAAAAATAATATAAATAATATTTTTTTTTATTGTGATGGTGTTTTAAATGGAAATAAGATGTTTTATATTGCGAAAGATGAACATAATTTAATAGATTCATGGTATTATCTAAGTAAAGAATTTTCTATTAATTTAAATATTTGTTCGAGTGCAGCTTATAGAAGAGGTGTAATAGATGATGATATGGCTTTAGATTTAGGTTTTTTACATGGTAATTTACATAGTGCTTTTAAATTAACAGGTTTAGGTACATTAGTGAAGTCAATTTTTAGTTCTGATAGAGTTGTACAATTTTAATGAAAATAAATAATATAGCTGTTGTGTTTTCTCATTCTCCATATGGAAATAGTTTAGGTAGAGAAGGGTTGGATTTTGTTTTGTCTGCTTCATGTTTTACTGAAAATATAAGTATTTTTTTTATTGGGGATGGTATTTTCCAAATATTTAAAAATCAAGATGCACAAATAATATTATTAAAAAATCATACTTTTTCATTTAATATTTTATCATTATGTGGTATTAAATATTTTTATATATGTTATAATTCTTTAATTCAAAGAGGATTTAAAAAAAATATAGATTTTATTCTCAAAGTAAATATTTTATCATCAGTTGAAATAAGAAAAAAAATAGATGATTTTGATTGTATTTTAAACTTTTAATATTTAAGATTATATTATGTTACATATATTAGTAAATTCACCTTTTAAGGTTGAATGGAAGATAATTATGAATATGTTACATCCTGTAGATGCTTTTATTGGTATACAGGATGGCGTATTAATTGGTCTACAAGATAATGTGTTTTTAAAAAAAATATTAAAATTTCAAATAAAATTATATTTATTGAAAGAAGATGTTATTTCTAGAGGTATTATTAGACATATATCTAAAAGATTTCATTTAATAAATTATGTACAATTTGTTTTATTAACAGAACAATATAATAAGTTTTTTAATTGGTAGTATTTGATTATTATAAAATTATTTTTGGTATTCTATTTCATTAATTTAGTTTTGATTTATTGAGGAGGTTATGTGGTTACGATTAATCAATTAATTCGAGCTCCTAGAATTCGTAGGGTGATAAAGAATAATGTTCCAGCTTTAAGTCGATGTCCTCAAAAACGGGGTGTATGTGTGAGAGTATATACAACAACTCCTAAGAAACCTAATTCCGCTTTGCGTAAAGTGTGTCGAGTAAAATTAACAAATGGTTTTGAAGTAACTGCATATATTGGTGGTGAAGGACATAATTTACAGGAACATTCAGTAATTTTAATACGAGGAGGACGTGTTAAAGATTTACCTGGAGTTAGATATCATGTTATTCGAGGCGCTCTTGATTGCGCTGGTGTTAAAAATAGGAAAAAAAGTCGTTCTAAATATGGTGTAAAAAAAAATAAAGTTTAATATATTATATATATTATTTTTTAAAATAATGAGCGAGGTTATATGGCACGTCGTCGTATTATTGGACAGAGAAAGATTTCACCGGATCCTAAATTTTCTTCTGAATTATTAGCAAAATTTATTAATATATTAATGGTGGATGGTAAAAAATCTATTGCGGAAGTGATTGTATATTCTGCTTTAGAAAAGTTATCACAACAAACTAAAAAAAGTGAATTAAGTCTTTTGGATGAGGTTTTAGAGAATATTCGTCCTGTAGTGGAAGTGAAATCACGACGAGTAGGAGGTTCAACATATCAAATACCAGTTGAAGTTCGAGCGGTTCGAAGAGATACATTAGCGATACGATGGATTATTGCAGCTGCTCGAAAAAGAACAGATAAGTCTATGTCTCTTCGTTTATTTCATGAGTTATTGGATATTTTGAATCATAAAGGAGATGCAATTAAGAAACGGGAAGAAGTACATCGTATGGCTGAAGCGAATAAAGCATTTGCTCATTATCGATGGTAATGTATGATTTATTAATAAATTTATAATGGTTTATAAATAATATGTTTTATTTAATATTTTATTAATCTTAAAGGGGATTAAATGTCTCGAACAATATCAATTATTAATTATCGAAATATTGGAATTAGTGCTCATATAGATGCAGGGAAGACAACTACTACTGAACGTATTTTATTTTATACAGGAATTAATCATAAAATTGGAGAAGTACATGACGGAACTGCTACTATGGACTGGATGGCTCAAGAACAAGAACGTGGTATTACAATTACTTCAGCAGCAACTACTGCTTTTTGGTCTGGTATGTATAATCAATTTGTATCACATCGTATCAATATTATTGATACTCCAGGACATGTGGATTTTACAATTGAAGTAGAAAGATCAATGCGTGTTTTAGATGGAGTAGTTATGGTGTATTGTTCTGTTGGTGGTGTACAACCGCAATCAGAAACGGTTTGGAGACAAGCAAATAAGTATAAAGTCCCAAGAATTTCGTTTATTAATAAAATGGATCGTATAGGTGCAAATTTTTTAAATGTTATAAATCAAATGAAATCGAGATTGTGTACTAATCCTGTACTTATTCAATTACCTATAGGTTCTGAAGATAAATTTATTGGGATAATTGATTTAGTAAAAATGAAAGCAGTTTATTGGAATGAATTAGATCAAGGTGTAACATTTGATGTACAAGATATACCGAAAGAAATGTTATCTGAAGCACATAAATGGCATAACAGATTAGTGGAAGAATCAGTTGAGTCGAATGAATTTTTATTAGAAAAGTATTTAAGTAATCAAATTTTATCAGAACAAGAAATTAAATTTGGATTACGAAAACGGTCTTTAAATAATGAAATTACTTTAGTCACTTGTGGTTCAGCTTTTAAAAATAAAGGTGTTCAAGCTTTATTAGATGCTATTGTGGATTATTTACCTTCTCCTCTTGATTTAGAATCTGTTCAAGGAATACCTATGGATAATGAGCAGTCAGAAAATAAACGTATGGTAGATGATAAAGAATATTTTTCTGCTTTAGCATTTAAAATAGCTAATGATCCATTTGTTGGTAATTTAACATTTTTTAGGGTTTATTCAGGTATTGTAAAGTCTGGAGATACTGTATTAAATTCAGTCAAATTACAGAAAGAACGTTTTGGTAGAATTGTACAGATGCATGCAAATAAGCGAGAAGAAATCAAAGAAGTTAGAGCAGGTGATATTGCTGCAGCTATTGGTTTAAAAAATGTAACTACTGGTGATACTTTATGTGATGTAAATCATCCTATTGTTTTAGAAAAAATGGATTTTCCTGAACCTGTTATTTCAATAGCTATAGAACCTAAAACTAAAACTGATCAAGAAAAAATGGGGTTATCTTTAAGTCGATTAGCTAAGGAAGATCCTTCTTTTCGTGTGAGGACTGATAATGAATCGAATCAAACAATTATTTCTGGTATGGGTGAATTACATTTAGAGATAATTATTGATCGTATGAGAAGAGAATTTCATGTTGATGCTAATATTGGAAAACCTCAGGTTGCATATCGTGAAACAATTAAGAGTACTGTTAAAAATATTGAAGGGAAGTATATTAGACAATCTGGTGGAAGAGGACAGTATGGTCATGTTGTTATTGACATATTTCCGCTACAATTAGATGATGATATAGGATATAAATTTATTAATGATATTAAAGGAGGCGTTATTCCAAGTGAATACATTTCAGCTATTGATAAAGGGATTCAAGAACAGTTAAAATCTGGTCCTCTTGCGGGATATCCGGTGGTTGACATTGGTGTGAGATTACATTTTGGTTCTTATCATGATGTTGATTCTTCTGAACTTGCATTTAAATTTGCAGCTTCTATAGCTTTTAAAAATGCCTTTAAACAAGCCACTCCAACTTTATTAGAGCCTATAATGAAAGTAGCAGTAGAAACTCCAGAGGATTATTTGGGAGATGTTATAGGAGATTTAAATCGTAGGAGAGGTACTATTGAAGGTGTTCAAGATTTAAAATTAGGGAAAATTGTTTCTGCTCAAGTTCCTTTGTCAGAAATGTTTGGTTATGCCACTGATTTACGTTCTCAGACACAAGGAAGAGCATCTTATTCTATGGAATTTATGCATTATTTAGCCATGCCTAAAAATATTTCTATGAATATTATTAATAAATAAAATTATTTTTTTAATACATTATATTATAATTTATAATTAATTTTTTATTATGTTATACAAAAGGAAAAAATTGTGTCTAAAGAAAAATTTCAACGTTTAAAACCTCATATTAATGTAGGTACTATAGGGCATGTAGATCATGGTAAAACAACTTTAACTTCTGCTATTACAACAGTTTTATCAAAACGTTATGGTGGTTCTGCGCGTGCTTTTGATCAAATTGATAATGCTCCAGAAGAAAAAGCTAGAGGGATTACGATTAATACTTCTCATGTTGAATATGATACGCAAAACCGTCATTATGCACATGTTGATTGTCCTGGTCATGCTGATTATATTAAAAATATGATCACTGGAGCAGCACAAATGGATGGAGCTATTTTAGTTGTTGCAGCTACGGATGGTCCTATGCCACAAACTCGAGAACATATTTTATTGGGTCGTCAAGTAGGTGTTCCTCATATAGTGGTGTTTTTAAATAAGTGTGATATGGTAGATGATGAAGAATTATTAGAATTAGTAGAAATGGAAGTTCGTGATTTATTAACACAATATAATTTTCCAGGAGATGAAATACCAATTATTCGGGGTTCGGCATTAAAAGCTTTAGATGGAGATGTTAAATGGGAATCAAAAATTATTGAATTGTCTAATGCTTTAGATACTTATATTCCTTTACCGAAACGTGATATTGATAAACCATTTTTATTACCTATTGAGGATGTATTTTCTATTTCTGGTCGAGGTACTGTAGTGACAGGAAGAGTAGAAAAGGGTGTTATTAAAGTTGGTGAAGAAGTTGAGATTGTTGGAATTAAACCTACTACGAAAACTATTTGTACTGGTGTAGAAATGTTTAGAAAATTATTAGATGAAGGTCGAGCTGGAGAAAATGTAGGTATTTTATTACGAGGAACAAAACGTCATGAAATAGAACGTGGTCAAGTGTTATCTAAACCTGGTAGTATTCATCCTCATGTTAAATTCGAATCAGAAGTGTATATTCTTACAAAAGAAGAAGGTGGTAGACATACTCCTTTTTTTAAAGGTTATCGTCCTCAATTTTATTTTCGAACTACTGATGTTACTGGTTTTATTGAATTACCTCAAAATGTGGAAATGGTTATGCCTGGTGATAATATTAAAATGGTTGTTACTTTAATTCATCCTATTGCTATGTCAAATGGATTAAGATTTGCAATTCGAGAAGGTGGACGTACTGTTGGTGCTGGTGTTGTAGTGAAGGTAATTAGTTAGTATGATGTAATTGTTTCAATATTTTAAGAGAAGAGAATTAAAATACTCTTTTCTTAATTACATATTATGTTTTAATAATGTGAATAATATGTTCAAATAGGTATGTTATTAAATATTTATATTAATAACGTGAAAATATTTTATTATTATAATTTTATTTATTTTTAGGTGGTTTTAAAATTTTTATATAATTGGAGATGGCATTGTATGAAGAATCATCAAAGAATTCGTATTCGTTTGAAAGCTTTTGATCATCGGTTAATCGATCAGTCTACATTTGAAATTGTGGAAACAGCTAAAAGAACTGGTGCACAAGTTAAAGGTCCTATTCCTTTACCTACTCGAAAAGAACGATTTACTATTTTAATTTCTCCTCATGTTAATAAAGATGCACGTGATCAATATGAAATTTGTACACATAAAAGGTTAATTGATATTATAAAACCTACTGAAAAAACTATTGATGCATTAATGAAATTAGATTTATCTTCAGGAGTAGACGTACAAATTAGTTTAAATTAAATTAATAATGATAAATTATAGTTGGTGAAAATTATATGATGGGTTTAGTTGGTAAAAAAATTGGCATGACACGTATTTTTACTAAAGAAGGTACTTCAATTCCTATAACGGTTATTGAAGTTGTTGAAAATCGTGTTACTCAGATTAAAAATTTTGTTAATGATCGTTATTGCGCAGTGCAAATAACGACTGGCATAAAAAAACAGAATAAATTATTAAAACCGGAGATAGGTCATTTTGCTAAATATGGAGTATTGCCCGGTCGAGGTTTATGGGAATTTAAAGTTTTGGATACTAAGATGTTTCATGTAGGACAAAAAATGAGTGTGAATTTTTTTAATGTTTTTAAAACAGTTGATATTACTGGTATATCTAAAGGAAAAGGGTTTGCAGGTACAATAAAACGTTGGAATTTTAGTATGCAGGATGCTACTCATGGTAATTCGTTATCTCATAGAGCACCTGGTTCTATTGGTCAAAATCAAACTCCTGGAAGGGTATTTAAGGGTAAAAAAATGGCGGGTCATTTAGGTAATCATCGTGTTACGATACAAAATTTACGTATTGTTCAAGTTAATACTAAAAATAATTTGTTATTTGTTAAAGGTTCTATTCCTGGTGCACCAGGTGGAGATGTAATTATTAAACCGTCTGTAAAAAAATAAGGAAAATTATAATGGAATTAATTTTACAAGATTCAGGAGATTCTCTTATTGTTTCAGATGATGTTTTTAATCATAGTTTTAATGAATCTTTAGTTCATCAAATAATCACATTATATTTGTCTGGTTCACGTCAGTGGAGTCGTGCACAAAAAAGTAAATCGGAAGTTTCAGGTTCTGGTAAAAAACCTTGGCGTCAAAAGGGAACTGGTCGAGCGCGTGTGGGCTCTATTCGAAGTCCATTATGGAGATCTGGTGGAGTAACTTTTGCGGCAAAACCGAAAGTATATAATAAGAAAGTGAATAGAAGAATGTATCGGGGAGCGTTAAGTAGTATTTTTTCACAATTAATACGTCAAAATAGATTATTAGTTTTTGAAGATTTTTCAATATTGTATCCTAAAACAAAATTATTATTAAAAAAATTAAAAATTTTAAATTTACAAGAAACATTAATTATTAAAAATTATTTAGATAATAATTTGTTTTTAGCATCTCGAAATTTATATAAAGTGTGTACTCAGGATGTTAAATATATCAATCCAGTATATTTAGTTTCTTTTAAAAATATTATTATTACTAGATTAGCAATAATAAAAATTGAGGATCTTTTACTTACATGATATCACAAGAGCAATCATATCAAATATTATATGTTCCTCATGTATCTGAAAAAGCTTCTATTGCTTTCAATACAAATAATAAGTTAATATTTAGAGTTGCTGTAAAAGCTACGAAATTGGAGATTAAAGTAGCTTTTAAAAAATTATTTTCAGTAGATGTTAAAGACATTAATACAGTTTTAGTAAAAGGTAAAGTGAAAAAAAAAGGAAAATATAATATTTATAAAAAAAATTGGAAAAAAGCGTATATTACTTTTCAAAAAGGACAAAATTTAGATTTTATAAAAAATATTTAGTTATTAGTATATATAGTAATTAAGGAAATGAATATGATTATTATGAAATGTAAACCAACATCTCCTGGTCGTCGACATGTTATTAAAGTGGTCAATTCTGGTTTATATAAAGGACGCCCATACTCTTTATTGTCGAAAAGTAGTTCTAAAAGTGGAGGTAGAAATAATCAAGGTCGTATTACAACGAGACATATTGGTGGTCAACATAAACGTATTTATCGTGTTATTGATTTTAAACGTCTTAAGGATAATATTACTGCTCGTGTTGAACGATTGGAATATGATCCTAATCGATCTGCGAATATAGCATTAATTTTATATCAAGATGGAACAAGAAACTATATTTTAGCTCCTAAAAAATTGAATGTAGGAGATGAAATAGTTTCGGGTGATAAGGTGATGATTAAAATTGGAAATAGTTTACCTATGAAAAATATTCCGGTGGGTACATTAATTCATAACATTGAAATGAAACCTTATAAAGGCGGTCAAATTGCTCGTACTGCTGGTAATTATGCTCAAATTATTGCTCGTGAAGGTATTTATGTTACTATTAGATTACGTTCAGGTGAGATTCGTAAGATTAATTTTCAATGTCGTGCCACCATTGGAGAAGTAGGAAATTCTGAGCATATGTTAAAAATGTTAGGTAAAGCAGGTGCTTCGCGATGGCGAGGTATTAGACCAACAGTACGTGGTACTGCTATGAACCCTGTTGATCATCCTCATGGTGGAGGGGAAGGAAGAAATTTTGGTAAACATCCAGTAACTCCATGGGGGAAACAAACTAAAGGTAAAAAAACTCGTAGAAATAAGCGTACTGATAAATTTATTTTACGTCATTGTAATAGTAATAAATAATATTGAGGATATTTATATGCCCCGTTCTCTTAAAAAAGGACCCTTTATTGATGTTAATTTATTATCAAAAGTAAAAAAAATAAATAAGTTTTCTAATAAAAAAGTAATTAAAACATGGTCTAGAAGATCAACTATTTTCCCCGATATGGTAGGTTTAACTATTTCTATTCATAACGGTCGTCATCATATACCGGTATTTATTACAGAAGATATGGTAGGTCATAAGTTGGGTGAATTTTCTTTAACTCGTACTTATAAAGGTCATATTTCAGATAAAAAAATTAAAAAAGTTAGGTAATAAAATTTATGGAAATTGTATCTAAATACAGAAAAGCAAAATCATCAGCACAAAAATTAAGGTTAATTGTGAATTGTATTCGAGGTAAAAAAATTACTCATATTATGGATTTTTTAAATTATCATAAAAAAAAATCTGCTTTTTTAGTAAAAAAAGTTCTTAATTCTGCTATCGCAAATGCTCATCATAATTTTGGTATTAATGTAAATAATTTGTTTATAAAAGAGATTTATGTTGATGAAGGTCCAATGATGAAACGTATCATACCTAGAGCCAAAGGGCGGTCAGATCATATTTTAAAACGTACTAGTCATATTACTGTTATTGTATCTAATAAATAAAAGCTAATATTTTATAGGAATTAATATGGGTCAGAAAGTACATCCTCATGGTATGCGATTAGGTATTATAAAATATTGGAATTCTACTTGGTTTGCAGATAATAAAAATTTTTCTACATATTTATATAATGATTTTGAAATTCGTCAGTTTTTAATTAAAAAATTAAGTAAGGCATCTGTTTCTCGTATAGTTATTGATCGTTTATCAAAAAATGTTCGCGTTACTATTTATACTGCTCGTCCTGGTATTTTGATTGGGAAAGGAGGGGAAGATGTTGAAAAATTAAGATTAGAAGTTGCGAATATTGCTGGGTTCCCAACACAAATTAATATTACAGAAATTAAAAAACCTGAATTAGATGCTAAATTAATTTCTGATAATATTGCTTCACAATTAGAGCGAAGAATTATGTTTCGTCGCGCTATGAAAAGATCTGTACAGAATGCTATGAAAAAAGGCGCAAAAGGTATCAAGGTAGAAGTAAGTGGTCGTTTAGGTGGTACGGAAATAGCACGAACAGAGTGGTATCGTGAAGGTCGTGTACCGTTACATACTTTACGTGCAGATATTGAATATAGTTTATCAGAAGCACATACAACATATGGTATTATTGGTGTAAAAGTATGGGTTTTTAAAGGTGAAATATTGGATGGTATGAAAATTATTGAAAATACTAAAAGAGATGTTGTGAAAAAAAAACAGAAAAAGAGAAGACGGTATGTTCTAAATATCGATAATAGAGGGAGATTATTAAGATAATGTTACAACCTAAACGTACTAAGTTTCGAAAAATGCATAAAGGTAAAAATAGAGGATTAGTTTTAAATTCTTATGTGCATTTTGGTCAATTTGGTTTGAAAGCAATTACTCGAGGACGTTTAACAGGTCGTCAAATTGAATCTGCTCGAAGATCAATAACGAGATCGATGAAACGACAAGGAAAAATATGGATACGTGTCTTTCCGGATAAACCAATTACTCAAAAACCATTGGAAGTCAGAATGGGTAAAGGGAAAGGTAATGTTGAATATTGGGTATTTTTAGTACAGCCTGGAAAAATATTATATGAAATAGATGGTATTTCTGAAGAGGAATCACGTTTAGCGTTTAAATTAGCTGCATCAAAATTGTCTGTTAAAACTGTTTTTGTAACTAAAATGGTGTAACATAATGAAATTGATAGAATTACGTAAAAAATCTATTCATAATTTATATAATGATTTATTAAATTTATTACAAGAAAAATTTAATTTACGAATTCAGTTATCTCAAAGAAAATTAAAACATGTTCATTTATTACGAAGAGTGCGTCGTAATATTTCTCGAATTAAAACTATATTAACTGAGAAGAGAAAATATTAATTATGAAAACGATTAAAATATTAAAAGGTCGTGTAATTAGTGATAAAATGCAAAATTCAGCGGTAGTTTTAATAGAACGGTTTATTAAACACCCCATGTACAAAAAATTTATTCGTAAGAATACAAAAATTCATATTCATGATGCAAATAATGAATGTTCTAATGGGGATATTGTGGAAATATCAGAATGTCGTCCTATTTCTAAAACTAAATCATGGACTTTAGTTAAAATTTTTAAAAAGTTTGTTTACTAATTTTTATGAAGACATGAATGTTTACATGTCTTCTTATTATTTTAAAATATTTGATGTGTGTTATAATTGATGATGTATTAATAATTATGTTTATAATGAAGGTGAATAATATGATTCAAGAACAGACGATATTAAAAGTTGCTGATAATTCAGGAGCACGATTAGCAATGTGTATTCGTGTTTTGGGTGGTTCAAAAAGACGGTATGCTAGTATTGGTGATATTATTAAAGTTACTATTAAAGAAGCTGTTCCTAGAGGTAAAGTAAAAAAAGGAGAAGTATTAAAAGCATTAGTGGTACGTACTAAAAAAGGTATTCGAAGATTGGATGGTTCTTTAATACGTTTTGATACTAATGCTTGTGTAATTTTAAATAATTCTGATCAACCAATTGGTACACGTGTATTTGGACCTATAACACGTGAACTTAGATTAGAAAAATTTATGAAAATTGTTTCATTAGCTCCAGAAGTACTTTAATCATTTTAAAAAAAAAGGATATATGATGGCATTAAAAATTCGGAATGGTGATACTGTGGTAATCATATCTGGTAAAGATAAAAACAAAATTGGGAAAGTAAAGTGTATTTTAAAAAAACGAAATAAAATAATTGTAGAAGGTGTAAATATTATTTATAAACATCAAAAATCAATTCCTGATCAGAATCAATATGGTGGAATTATTAAAAAAGAATCTCCTATACATATTTCTAATGTAGCGATTGTAAATTCTAAAAGTAATAAACCTGATCGAGTAGGGTTTAAATTTATTACTAATAAAAAGGTTCGATTTTTAAAATCTGATCATCAAGTTATTAAATAAATGGAGGGATAGATTTTGGTATTATATAATTATTATAAAGAACATATAATAAGAAAATTTATGAGAAAATTTCAGTATACTTCTGTTATGCAGGTTCCTAAAATTGATAAAATTACTTTAAATATGGGAATTGGTAAAGCAGATCAGGAAAAAAAAACTTTAGATTATGCTATTTCAGATTTGACGGCTATTTCTGGTCAGAAACCATATATTACAAAAGCGAAAAAATCTATTTCTAGTTTTAAAATACGTGAAGGTTATCCTATTGGTTGTAAGGTAACTTTACGAGGATGTCGAAAATGGGATTTTTTATATCGTTTAATTACCATTGTAATACCCAGAATTCGTGATTTTAGAGGATTTTCGAAGAAATCTTTTGATGGTCGTGGTAATTATAGCTTAGGTATACGTGAACAAATTATTTTTCCTGAGATTAATTATGATAAGATTGATAAAATACGTGGTTTAAATATTACTATTACTACGACAGCTCATTCGGATAATGAAGGATATTTATTATTGTCTTATTTTAATTTTCCCTTTCGTGTATAATATGTAAAAGGAATATAAGTTTATGGCTAAAGAATCTATGAAAGCACGTGAAAGTAAACGTATTAAATTAGGAATAAAATTTTTTAAAGTACGTCAGAATTTAAAAAAAATTATTTCTGATATTTCAGTTAAACAATCAAAACGATGGAAAGCAGTATTAAAATTACAAACTTTACCTCGAGATTCTAGTTTATGTAGACAAAGGAATCGTTGTTTACACACTGGTAGACCTCATGGATTTGTAAGAAAATTTGGATTAAGTAGAATGAAATTACGAGAATTTGCAATGCGAGGAGAGATTCCTGGTTTAAAAAAATCTAGTTGGTAAAATATAATTTTAATTTTATAAACAGTGAGTATAAATATCATGAGTATGCAAGATCCTATATCAGATATGTTCACACGTATTCGAAATAGTCAATTAGCGAATAAGATTTTTGTATGTATGCCTTCTTCAAAGTTAAAAATTGCAATTAGTTGTGTTTTAAAACAAGAAGGTTATATTAAAGATTATATTGTGAATCATGTGAGGAATCATATAATATTAAAAATTATTTTGAAATATTTTAATGGGAAAGCTGTAATTGAAGATATTAAACGTATTAGTAAACCTAGTTTACGTGTGTATAAAAATAAACATCATTTACCAAATGTTATAGATGGTTTAGGAATCGCTGTGTTGTCCACTTCTAAAGGTGTTATGAGTAATAAGAAAGCTAAAAAAATGGGTATTGGTGGTGAAATTATTTGTTTTGTTTATTAGTGTTGGAGGGATAATAAATGTCTCGTATTGCTAAAAAATTTATTATAGTACCTAAAAATGTAAGTATTGTATTAGATCATAATATGATTGTTGTGAAAAGTAAAGGTAAAATTTTTAAGAAATATTTTCATAGTTCTGTTATTATTAAAAATAAAAATAATATGTTATTTTTTAGTCCAAAATTTAATAAACATGATGCTTGGATGCAAGCAGGAACTGTACGATCGTTAGTAAATTCTATGATTATTGGAATTACTATAGGATTTTCTAAGACATTAAAGTTAATTGGAGTAGGGTATAAAGTTTCAGTTGAACCAAATAATATTATTCATATGTTTTTAGGATATTCTCATGCTGTTCAATATACTCTTCCAGATGGGATTGTTGCAGAAAATATATCTGCTACAGAAATTATTTTAAGAAGTTTTGATAAACAATTATTAGGTCAAGTGGCGGCAAATTTAAGATTTAAAAGAAAACCAGAATCTTATAAAGGAAAAGGTGTACGGTATGTAGATGAACTGGTACGTATTAAAGAGGCAAAGAAAAAATAGTATGCATAGTATAATGAATAAAAAAAGTGTTCGTTTTCGAAGATTAAAAAAATGTCGTATGCATCTGAAAAAATTAAATAAATTTCGTTTAGTTGTACATCGTACTTCACGTCATATATATGCTCAAATTATTGATTCCAAGACTGATGGTGTTTGTACAGTAGCATCAACTTTAGAAAAAAAAATTAAAGAAAATCTTAATTATACTGGTAATAAATTGGCTGCTAGTGTTGTTGGATCGATTATTGCTCAGAGAGCGATAAGCAAAGGAATTAATGTTGTTTCTTTTGATCGATCAGGTTTTAAATATCATGGTCGTATTAAAACATTGGCAGAATCTGCTAGAAAATCAGGGTTAAATTTTTAAGGTAATAATTAATATGGTCAAGTTGGAAAGTATGTATAATGATTTAAAAGAAAAATTAATTACAGTTAATCGAGTTTCAAAAACAGTAAAAGGTGGTAGAATTTTTTCGTTTACTGCGTTAACAGTAGTTGGTGATCAAAAAGGGAAAGTAGGGTTTGGTTATGGTAAAGCTCGTGAAGTACCTGCAGCAATTCAAAAAGCTATGGATCAAGCGCGTCGAAATATGATTATAATTAAAATTTATAATGGTACTTTACAGCATGTTGTTAAAGGTGTACATACTGGTTCGAGTATTTTTATGAAACCTGCTTCAAAAGGGACAGGTATTATTGCGGGAGGAGCTATGAGAGCGGTTTTAGAAGTGGTAGGTATACAAAATGTTCTAGCGAAAGCTTATGGTTCTACGAATCCTATTAATATTGTTAGAGCAACTATGAAGGGTTTAAAAAATATGAAATCTCCGAAAATGATTGCAAAAAAAAGAAATAAATCAATTTTTGAAATTATTGGTGGTTAATATATTTTATGATTATTAATACAAAAAAAATAAAAATTATTCAGGTAAAAAGTAAAATAGGATGTTTAAAAAAACATAGACGTACTTTATTGGGTTTAGGATTACGTCATATTGGTGATGTTGTGGAACGAGAAGATAGTCCTTCTATTCGAGGTATGGTAAATAAAATTTCTCATATAGTACATATACAGGAGGGATAATAAATTGTATTTAAATACTTTGAAACCTAATGTAGGTTCACGAAAATTTAAGGTAAGAGTTGGTCGAGGTATAGGTTCTGGTCTTGGTAAAACATCTGGTCGTGGTCATAAAGGTCAAAAATCGAGATCAGGTGCGAGTATTAGACGAGGATTTGAAGGTGGTCAGACTCCTTTTTATCGTCGTATCCCAAAATTTGGTTTTGTCTCTCAAAAAAAAATAGTTACTGACGAAGTTAGGTTATCTGAGTTACAAAATATCTCTGTAAATCATATTAATATACATGTTTTAAAAAAATTTCATGTTATTAAAAAAAATGTTAAATATGTAAAAATTATTTGTTCCGGATTGTTAGATAAAACATCGTTTGTGATTCAGGGATTAAAAGTTACAAAAGGTGCTTATTCTGTTCTTCAATCTTTAGGCGGTAAAATTGAGGATTAATTAACATAAATGTTGAAACAAAAAAAAAAATTTTTTTATAATAATAATATAATAGAATTAAAAAATCGGATTTTTTTTTTAATTTTTTCAATAGTAATTTTTAGAATTGGTTCTTTTATTCCTATTCCTGGAATTGATAATACTGTTTTAGAGAATGCATTTTATGATCAAAAAGGTACTGCTGTTGATATATTTAATATGTTTTCTGGCGGCGCATTAAGCCGGGCTTCTATATTTTCTTTGGGAATAATGCCTTATATTTCATCATCAATTATTATGCAATTGTTAATATTATTAAATTCACGATTATCGGATATTCAAAAAGATGGTGAATTAGGAAAATATAAAATTGCTCAATATACTAGATATTTGACTTGTTTTTTATGTATATTACAATCTATTGGTATTAGTAGTACATTACCTAATATACCCGGTATGCAAGGATTAGTAATGAATCCTAATTTATGTTTTTATATTATTGCTTCAATGAGTTTATTAACTGGAACGATGATATTAATGTGGTTGGGTGAATTAATTACTGAATTTGGTATTGGCAATGGGGTTTCAGTTATTATTTTTATTGGTATTATATCTAGTTTACCTATGGTTATTGAAAATACTATTAATAAAATATATAGTGGTGAATTAAGTTTGTTGTTGTTGTTGGTAATTCCATTAGTTATTTTTTTTGTTATTTTTTTAGTTGTTATTATGGAAAGAAGTCATCGGAAAATTATTTTGAATTATGTGCATCAACATAAAGTACAAAAAATGTATTCTGTTCAGAATACTTATTTACCATTAAAAATAAATATGTCTGGTGTAATACCGGCTATTTTTGCTTCTAGTGTTATTGTGTTTCCTATGACTATTTTATTATGGATAGGTACAAGTTATAAATGTTTTGTATTAATTAAATTACTTTCATATTTACAACCCGGTAATGTATTATATATGATAATTTATTCTTTTTTGATTGTTTTCTTTTGTTTTTTTTACTCTCATTTATCGTTTAATGCTCGTGAAACTTCTGAATATTTAAAAAAATCTGGAGCTTTTATTTTAGGTGTTCGCCCTGGAGAACAAACTTCGAAATATATTAGTAATATAGTACTTAAATTAACTTTTATTGGTTCTTTATATATGTTATGTATTTGTCTTCTTCCTGATTGTATGAGATTTTTTATGCATGTTCCATTTTATTTTGGAGGTACTACATTATTAATTGTAACAGTTGTTATTATGGATTTTATTACACAAGTACAAACTTTAATTATGTCAAAACAATATAATTCAATTTTAAAAAAATCTAATTTGAATGTTAGTAATTTAAAATTTTAAAATTATATTGATGATAATGTGATAAATGTAGTTTAATATATGGTAAAATTATGAAAGTTAGAACATCGGTTAAAAAATTGTGTCGTAGTTGTAAAATTGTAAAGAGAAATAATATTGTTCGTGTTATTTGTAAAAATTATCCTAAACATAAACAACGTCAAGGGTAATTAATAATTTATACTTTTTATATTATAATAAGTAATTTTTATTATAATTATTATGGAGGTGTATATTTTATGGTTCGTATTTCAGGAATAAATATTCCCGATCATAAACATACTGTTATTGCATTAAGATTAATATATGGAATAGGTAGAACACGATCTAAGAGTATTTGTATGAATTGTGGTATATTAGAAAAAACTAAAATTGGCGAATTGAGTGAACAACAATTAGATTTAATACGAGATGCTATTATAAAATTTGTTGTAGAAGGAGATTTAAGAAGGGAAATAACATTAAATATTAAACGATTAATGGATTTAGGTTGTTATCGAGGTTTAAGACATCGTAGAAGTTTACCTGTTCGAGGACAAAGAACTAAAACAAATGCTCGGACTAGAAAAGGTCCTAGAAAGCTAATAAAAAAATAATTTTATAGAGAATTTTAATTATGAAAAAATCTTCTTCACGTTTTAAAAAACGTATCAAAAAACAAATTTTAGATGGTATTGCTTATATTCATGCATCTTTTAATAATACTATAGTGACTATTACAGATCGTTATGGTAATGCTTTAGGTTGGGCTACATCCGGAGGATCTGGTTTTCGTGGTTCAAGAAAATCTACACCTTTTGCAGCACAAGTAGCGACTGAAAGATGTATTAATTTTGTTAAAGATTATGGAATTAAAAATTTAGAAGTTATGGTCAAAGGACCTGGACCAGGCCGAGAATCTACAATTCGTGCATTACATACTGCTGGTTTTCGTATTACGAATATTATAGATATTACTCCTATTCCGCATAATGGATGTCGTCCTCCTAAAAGGCGTCGTGTTTAATTTAAATCATTTGTGAGAGATAATATATGGCAAAATATTTAGGCCCGAAGTTAAAATTGAGTCGTCGTGAAAATATAGATTTATTTTTAAAATCTGGTCATCGTACTATTGAAACAAAGTGTAAACTAAATCAATTACCTGGACAACATGGTTTTCGTAGAAATAGATTATCTGAATATGGTATTCAATTAAGAGAGAAGCAAAAAGTGCGTCGTTTATATGGAATTTTAGAGCGTCAATTTAGAAATTATTATAAATTAGCTTCTAAATTAAAAGGTAATACTGGAGAAAATTTATTAGTATTATTAGAAAGTCGGTTAGATAATGTAGTTTATCGTTTGGGTTTTGGTGCAACACGTTATGAGTCTAGACAATTAATTAATCATAAGTTTATTATGGTAAATGATCGTATCGTAAATATTGCTTCATATCGTTTATTACCGAATGATTGTGTAAAAGTTAGAGAAAAATTTAAAAATAAAAAAAGAATTCATTATTCTTTATCATTATCTCAAACACGAGAACAATTTAATTGGATAAAAGTGGATAGTAAAAACATGGAAGGTATATTTTATCGTTATCCTGATCGATCTGAGTTATCCTCAGAAATTAATGAACATCTTATTATTGAATTATATTCTAAATAGATTATAGTACAATTAATTAGAGAGCGTTTAAATGAATATTTTTTTAAAAAAATTTTTAAAACCTCGTATAGTAGATATTCAACAAATTAGTGCTACTAATATGAAAGTTGTTTTAGAACCTTTAGAGAAAGGTTTTGGTTATACTCTTGGGAATGCATTACGAAGAATTTTACTTTCTTCTATGCCAGGTTATGCGATTACTGAGGTATTTATTGATGGTATATTACATGAATATAGTTCTAAAGAAGGTGTACAAGAAGATATTTTACAAATATTGTTAAATTTAAAATCTTTAGCAATTAGAGTATATGGCCAAGAGACAGTGATGTTAAAATTAGTTAAAAAAGGGCGTGGTCCAGTTTTTGCATCTGATATTATTTACGATGAGAATGTTGAAATTGTTAATTCAAATCAAATTATTTGTCATTTAACGCATGAAACATCATCTATTGTTATGAGTATAAAAGTTGAATATGGTATTGGATATGTTCCTGCAACATCTCGAGTTAAACGGAGTCATAAAAGTAGAAATCTTGGATATATGCTATTAGATGCTTGTTATAGTCCTATAGAACGTGTTTCATATTCTGTTGAATCTATTAGAGTCGAAAATCGTATTGATTTAGATCGATTAATTATTGAATTAGATACTAATGGAACAATTGATCCTGAAGAAGCGATTCGTTATTCTGCAACAATATTAACAGATCAGTTACAATCATTTGTCGATTTATGTATCTCTTCAAATGTGGAATCGGCAGACAAGTCATCAGAGTTTGAACCAATTTTGTTAAGATTAGTGGATGATTTAGAATTGACAGTGCGTTCAGCTAATTGCTTAAAGGCAGAGTCTGTTCGTTATATTGGTGATTTAGTGCAAAAAACTGAAATAGAGTTGTTAAGAACACCAAATTTAGGTAAAAAGTCTTTAGCGGAAATTAAAGATATATTATCTTCGAGAGGATTGTCTTTAGGCATGAAATTGAAAAATTGGCCGCCTAAAAGTATTACTAAAAAATAAAACTTGTTTATTTAATATCTTGATATATTTGATATAAGGGTATTTATGAGACATAGAAAAAGTGGACGTTGTTTAAACCGTAATTCCAGTCATTTGAGATCGATGTTTAGTAATATGGTATGTTCATTATTACAATATGAAATTATTCAGACCACTTTACCTAAGGCTAAAGAATTACGTATGATTGTTGAACCGTTAATTACTGTGTCTAAAGTGGATAATGTAAGTAATAGGAGATTGGTGTTTTCTCAAATTCGTAATAAAGTGATTGTACATAAGTTATTTAGTAATATTGGTCCATATTTTGTAGATCGTCCTGGAGGTTATACACAAATTTTAAAATGTGGATTTCGAACGGGTGATCAAGCTCCTATGGCTTATATTCGGTTAACTCATCGTGGATAAATATTCAAATTGATATTTTTTTAATTTTATTTTTATGTTTATTTTTTATTGTTTAAAATTTTTTTTTTAAAAAATATTTTTTGGTGGGAGTTAATAAATTCGGATACTTGTATAATTTTTTTTCCTGGTATTTGGATTTTTGTAATATTTATTATATTTTTGATTGTTTGTATTTGAATTCCTTTATTATTGATTTTAATAATTTCGCCAATTTGATATTTTTTTTTGTTTTTTAAAATTTTTACTTCTAAGATTTTAATGTTTTTATTTTTAATTGTAATATATGTTCCTGGATTAGGGTTTAAAGAGCGTATCATTTTTTCTATATTTTTTGCGCTTATAAAAAAGTTTATTTCAGCCATTTTTTTTGTGGTTTTTATTGCATACGTTGTGTGTTTATGATTTTGTTCTTGAGGTATATATTTTTTATTATGTATATTATTAATGATATTTAATATTTTTTGTATACCGATATTAGATAATTTTTTTGTTAAACTGGTTATTGTTTCATTTTTTTTAATATTATATGGTTTTTGGTATAATATTTTTCCTGTATCTATTTGTTTGTCCATTTGTATTATTGTAATTCCTGTTTTGTGGTCTCCATTCAATATGGACCATTGTATAGGAGCTGCTCCCCTTAATTGGGGAAGTAATGAAGTATGTATATTAATAAATTGTTTTGGGAATATATTTAATATATCTTTTGGTATAATAATTCCGTATGCAATCACAATAATGATATTGGATATTATTTTTCTAATTTTTTTTAATATTTTTTTTTTTTTTAATGATTTAGGTGTTAGTATTGGTATATTATAATTGTTGGATAATATTTGTATGGGTGATATATTGTTTTTTGTTTTTTTTTTTGTTAATATGACTGATACTGTATGATGTGAAAGTAATAATAGATTTAAATAATGTGCAGAAAAGTCCATTGTTCCTGCAAAAATTATTTTTAATGGTTTTTCGTGATGATATTTATGGGACATAATTTTTTCCTTTAAATAGAAATATTTTAGTAATCTATTAATAATTTTCCTGTTAAATGATCTATTTCGTGTTGTATACAAATGGATAATAATGATTCAGCTTGTAAGGTAATTTTTTTTCCATAATAATTTAATGCTTGAATTTTAATTATTTTTGATCGAATAATTTTTTTATTTATGCCTGGAAGTGATAAACATCCTTCTATTGTACTGGTTGTATCGTATGTATAGATTATTTTGGGGTTAATCAAAACTAATTGATCATTGTATGGATGAATTTTATCAATAACTATAATCTTTAAATTGATATTGACTTGTGTTGCTGCTAATCCAATACCTTGGTGTTTATACATAGTTTCAAACATATTATTAATAATATTTTGTATTTTTTTATTGATTTTATTTACGGGTTGTGCTATTCGTCTTAATCTTTTATCTGGGTATTTTAGTATTTTTAAAATGGACATATTTTTTAAATGTTAAAGTGTTTTATATATTATAATTTTTCTTCAGATAATATATTAAATATTTTATATAGTTTAATCATATAATAATTTTAAAATGGTGATATTTTATGAATAGAATATTTATTTATTATTTTAATTTATTTTTTATTGATGGTAATTATAAAATTATTATATTTTGGAATATTTAATATGATTTATCTTCAGAAAGGTAATTATGTACTTTTTGGTAATCCTGTACAGCATTCTAAGTCGCCAATAATTTATCATTTATTTGCTCAACAGGTAAATTTAGATTTTTGTTATAATATTCAAAACGTTGAGAATAATAGTTTTTATAAAGTTATTGATATTTTTTTTAAGTCTCGAGGTTTAGGAGCTAATATTACAGTTCCTTTTAAAAAAAAAGCATATAATTTTGCTCATTTATTGACAAAAAGAGCTTATATTTCTGGTGCAGTCAATACACTAAAAATGATGGAAAATAAACAAATTTTAGGTGATAATACGGATGGTATTGGATTGTTGTATGATTTGAGGAGATTAAATTATATCAATGCAGGGTTTCATATTCTTGTTATTGGTTCTGGTGGGGCGGCTAGAGGAATTATACCGTATTTATTATATTCCAATTGTTTTGTTTATGTTTTAAATCGTACAGTAGAAAATGCTAATAATATCGTATCATGTTTTCAACATTTAGGATTTATTAAGGTTATTGAATTATGCCAACTCAATAGAGTGAGATATAATTTAGTAATTCATACAACTTCTTTTGTTACTCATAAAAATGATGATTTTTTTATTCCTTCTATGTCGTTTGATTCTAATAAAACAAGTTTTTATGATATTTGTTATAGTGATGATTTGACGTTTTTTTTAAAATGGTGTAAAAATTTAGGAGCAAGATGTTATTCTGATGGTATTGGTATGTTAGTTAGTCAAGCAGCATATTCTTTTTATTGTTGGAATCGTATATTACCTAATATTGAGTTAGTAATTAATTTTTTAAATCGAAATAAGACATATAGAATAAAAAAATAAAATAATTTATAATATAAAAAACTTGACTTTTTTATAGTATTCTGTAACAATTATAAATTGTAATTATTGAATTTATATATTTTATTATTTGTATATTAAAATAATATTTTATTATTTTTGTCCCCTTCGTCTAGAGGTCTAGGACATCGCCCTTTCATGGCGGCAACAGGGGTTCAAATCCCCTAGGGGACGCGAAAATAATTAATATTTAAATTTTTATATATAAAGTTTTATACTTTAATTCAATAATGTGTTATTATGTTTTATAGTTTTTAGTTTGTATTAGTATGAATTTTTTCATATGTTCTTTTACAATATAAATTAATAAAAACACCTGTGGGTTGTAAGGTTAAGTAATTAAGCGTATATGGTGGATGCCTTGGCAATCAGAGGCGATGAAGGACGTGCTAATCTGCGAAAATCATCGGTGAGTTGATAAGAAACGTTATTAACCGGTGGTGTCCGAATGGGGAAACCCGATGTATTAGAAATAATATGTCATTGTCAATTAAATAAATAGATTGGCAAAGCTAACCAAGAGAATTGAAACATCTAAGTATCTTGAGGAAAAGAAATCAATTGAGATTCCCTTAGTAGTGGCGAGCGAAAAGGGAAAAGCCTAGAGTTATAATCTTTTTTATTTTTAGTAGAATATTTTGGAAAAAATAGCGAAACATGGTGATAGCCCAGTATACGAAAAAAATAATATTAGTGGACTCAAAAAGTAAAACGGGACACGAGAAATCTTGTTTGAAGATGGGGGGACCATCCTCCAAGGCTAAATACTCCTGATTGACCGATAGTGAACTAGTACCGTAAGGGAAAGGCGAAAAGAACCCCGGTTAGGGGAGTGAAATAGATCCTGAAACCGTATACGTACAATCAGTAGGAGCCTAATTTATCAGGTGACTGCGTACCTTTTGTATAATGGGTCAGCGACTTGTACTTTGTAGCAAGGTTAACCAATATAGGGGAGCCGTAGGGAAACCGAGTCTGAAATGGGCTATAGTTTCAAGGTACAGACCCGAAACCCGGTGATCTAGCTATGGGCAGGTTGAAGGTTAGGTAAAACTAATTGGAGGACCGAACCGACTGATGTTGAAAAATCAGCGGATGACCTGTGGTTAGGGGTGAAAGGCCAATCAAACCGGGAGATAGCTGGTTCTCCTCGAAAGCTATTTAGGTAGCGCCTCGTGAATTCATCTTCAGGGGTAGAGCACTGTTTCGGTTAGGGGGTCATACCGACTTACCAATCCGATGCAAACTCCGAATACTGAAAAATGTTATCACGGGAGACACACAGCGGGTGCTAACGTTCGTTGTGGAAAGGGAAACAACCCAGATCACCAGCTAAGGTCCCAAAATTATAGTTAAGTGGGAAACGATGTGGGAAGTCATAGACAACCAGGATGTTGGCTTAGAAGCAGCCATCATTTAAAGAAAGCGTAATAGCTCACTGGTCAAGTCGGCCTGCGCGGAAGATGTAACGGGGCTAAAACTATATACCGAAGCTGTGACAATATAAAATAATTTCTTTTTTTTTATTGGGTAGAGGAGCGTTCTGTAAGCTGTTGAAGAAGTATTGTGAAATACTTTGGAGGTATCAGAAGTGCGAATGCTGACATGAGTAACGATAAAACAGGTGAAAAACCTGTTCGCCGAAAAACCAAGGTTTCCTGTCCAACGATAATCGGGGCAGGGTAAGCCGATTCCTAAGGTGAGGCCGAAAGGCGTAATCGATGGTAAACAGGTTAATATTCCTGTGCTTAATGTTACTGCGAAGGGAGGACGGAGAAGGTTAGATTATCCAGGCGTTTGGTTGTCCTGGTTTAAGCGTGTAGATTGAATAGTTAGGAAAATCCGATTATTCTTAAGATTAAGACGTGATGACGAATTACTACGGTAATGAAGTAATTAATACCATGCTTCCAAGAAAATTCTCTAAGCAAGAGGTAGCATTAAATCGTACCCAAAACCGACACAGGTGGTTAAGTAGAGAATACTAAGGCGCTTGAGAGAACCCAGGTGAAGGAACTAGGCAAAATGATGCCGTAACTTCGGGAGAAGGCATGCTAATTGTAAGTGATGAAATTTACTTTTTGAGCTGAAATTAGTCGAAGATACCAGCTAGCTGCAACTGTTTATTAAAAACACAGCACTGTGCAAACATGAAAATGGAAGTATACGGTGTGACGCCTGCCCGGTGCCGGAAGGTTAATTAAAGGAGTTAAAGGAAACTTGAAGCTCTGGATTGAAGCCCCGGTAAACGGCGGCCGTAACTATAACGGTCCTAAGGTAGCGAAATTCCTTGTCGGGTAAGTTCCGACCTGCACGAATGGCGTAATGATGGCTAGGCTGTCTCCACCTGGGACTCAGTGAAATTGAAATTGCTGTGAAGATGCAGTATACCCGCGGCAAGACGGAAAGACCCCGTGAACCTTTACTATAGCTTGATATTGAATATTGATTTTTGATGTGTAGGATAGGTGGGAGACTAAGAAGTTAAGTCGTAAGGCTTAATGGAGTTGTCCTTGAAATACCACCCTTTGAAATTTAGTATTCTAACCTGATTCCGTAATCCGGAATAGAGACAGTGTCTGGTGGGTAGTTTGACTGGGGCGGTCTCCTCCTAAAGAGTAACGGAGGAGTACAAAGATTGGCTAATCACGGTCGGAAATCGTGAGGTTAGTGCAAAGGCATAAGCCAGTTTAACTGTGAGCGTGATGACGCGAGCAGATGCGAAAGCAGGTCTTAGTGATCCGGTGGTTCTGTATGGAAGGGCCATCGCTCAACAAATAAAAGGTACTCCGGGGATAACAGGCTAATATCGCCCAAGAGTTCATATCGACGGCGGTGTTTGGCACCTCGATGTCGGCTCATCACATCCTGGGGCTGAAGCAGGTCCCAAGGGTATGGCTGTTCGCCATTTAAAGTGGTACGCGAGCTGGGTTTAGAACGTCGTGAGACAGTTCGGTCCCTATCTGCCGTGGGCGTAGGAAGATTGAGGGGAGCTACTTCTAGTACGAGAGGACCGAAGTGGACGCATCACTGGTGTTCGGGTTGTCATGCCAATGGCATTGCCCGGTAGCTATATGCGGAAAAGATAAGCGCTGAAAGCATCTAAGCACGAAGCTTACCCCAAGATTAGTCTTCCCTGAGACGAAAGTTTACTGAAGGGACGTTGAAGACTACAACGTTGATAGGCTGGATGTGTAAGCATAGTGATATGTTGAGCTAACCAGTACTAATGACCCGAGAGGCTTAATCTTACAACACCAGAGTTGTTTTTATTAATTTTATATTTTTAAAATTATTAGTAAAAATAAGTTGAAGATATAATTTTTAATATCCTGATGACTATAGTGTAATGGTACCACCTGATCCCATACCGAACTCAGAAGTGAAACATTATAACGCCGATGGTAGTACAGGGTTTCCCTGTGTGAGAGTAGGACATTATCAGGATATTGAAGTATTATTTTATTTTTTATAGAATTATAAAATTATAAAATTATAAAATTATAAAATTATAAAATTATAAAATTATAAAATTATAAAATTATAAAATTATAGAATTATAGAATTATATTATTCATTAATATTGGTAAATGTGAATATTGTATACTGATTACAGTAAAAGGTTATAATTTTTTTTATGATATAGTATGAATTCGTAATTAATATTATTTATTTTTATTTATATATTTTATTTTAAAATATCTTCATTATTATAATAGTAATTGTATTTTACTATAATTTTGTATTGAATTTTTTAATACATTTTTATATATAAAAATTAGTTTTTTATTATTTTTTTTATTTTTTCAAGGTTGAAGTACAGAGATGTCCAAGATTAAAGGGAATGTGAAGTGGTTTAATGAATCAAAAGGGTTTGGATTTATTACTCCAGAAGATGGTAGTAAAGATGTTTTTGTGCATTTTTCAGCTATACAGAGTAATGGTTTTAAGACTTTATCAGAAGGTCAAAGTGTTGAATTTGAGATTACTGAAGGTGCTAAGGGCCCATCAGCAGCTAATGTGGTTAGCTTATAATTTATATAAATAAATAAATTTTAAAAAATTTTAAATAAACTTTTTTCCACAGTTCGATTATTTTAGTATCGTTCTGTGGCATAAATAAATATTTTTTAATATTTTTTATATTTTAGATAAAATTGGAATTATTTTAAATATTTATATCTATATTTAATATTTTTTTTCATATTATAGAGTATATAATGTTAAAAATTTTTAATACGTTAACTAGAAAAAAAGATTTTTTTTTTTCTGTGTGTTCAAAAAAAATCAATATGTATGTATGTGGTATTACTGTATATGATTCTTGTCATATAGGTCATGGACGTACATTTACTATTTTTGATGTGATACTAAAATATTTTAAACATTGTCAATATAAAGTAAAATATGTTCGAAATATTACTGATATTGATGATAAAATTATTCAAAAATCAAGAATAAATAAAGAAAATATATATTCTTTGACGCAACGTATGATTTCAAATATGTTGTATGATTTTAAAAAATTAGGCATTACATTACCTCAATATCAACCTCGTGCTACTAATCATATTAATACTATCATTTATATGATAGAAAAACTTTTAAAAAATAAACATGCTTATATTGCTAAAAATGGGGATGTTGTTTTTTCTATTTCTAGTTATTTAAATTATGGTTCATTTTCAAACCAATCATTAAAAAAATTGAAGTATTTTAATAACATTGATTTATCTAATATTAAACGTGATCGTAAAGACTTTATCTTATGGAAGAAACAAGTTTGTTTAGATGATCCATGTTGGAAATCTCCTTGGGGGTATGGAAGACCAGGATGGCATATTGAATGTTCTGCAATTAATTATGATTATTTTTTAAATAATATTGATATTCATGGAGGAGGTATAGATCTTTTATTTCCTCATCATGAAAATGAAAGAGCTCAATCTATTTGTTTTCATAATACTCAATATGGACATTTCTGGATTCATGTTGGGATGTTATTAGTAAAAAATAAAAAAATGTCAAAATCATTAAATAATGCTCTTATTTTAAAAAAAATTTTAAAAATATATAATTCTGAAGTAGTTCGTTATTTTTTTTTATCTACACATTATAGAAGTCCTTTATATTATTCTCAAGAGAATTTAGAAAAATCAAAAAATGCTTTAATTAAATTATATTTTATTTTGTATACTAGTATGTTAAAAGATAAAGTATTAACAACAAATATATTGTATCAATATAATAATAAGTTTTCTATTTGTTTTTATAGTGCTTTAAATGATGATTTTAATATTCCAAAAGCATTATCAATATTATTTCAATTGGAAAGAAAAATACAGTTTTATTTAAAATATGATAATGTTATTTTAGCTAATCAATTAGCATATCAGCTAAAATATTTAGCTAATATTATTGGTTTATTAGATCAAGATCCTATTAATTTTTTAAATCAATGTCATTTTTTTTGTACATCGTATAGTTTACAGCAACATGATAATTATATTATAGATATAATTAGAAAGCGTAATATTGCAAGAAAATATAAATTATGGGAAAAAGCTGATAAATTACGTGATAAATTGTATGCATTAAATGTTATTTTCCAAGATACTAAGGATGGTACATTATGGAAAAATAGATATTTTTAATTGTCATATTGATATTTTTTATGATATGCTTCTAATGTATTTTGTAATAAACTAGATATAGTCATTGGTCCTACTCCTCCAGGAACAGGGGTTATATATGATGCTTTATTAAGACAAGAACGAAAGTTAACATCTCCTATAATCATATTATTATATAATTTATTAATACCAATATCAATAATGATTACTCCAGGTTTAATATGTTTTCCATTTAAAAAGTTAGGTTTACCAATAGCAATAATAATTAAATCAGCTGTTTTTAAATGTTGTTTTAAGTTTTTAGTAAATTGATGAGTTATAGTAACTGTACAATTATATAATAGTAATTCTAATAACATAGGTTTTCCAACAATATTAGATGTTCCAATTATGACAACGTTGAAATTATTTATTTTAATTTTATATTTTCTTAACAGTGTTATTATACCTCTAGAAGTACACGGTCTTAATTTTGGTGTTTGTTGTAGTAAACAACCAATATTATACGGATGTAATCCATCAACATCTTTACTTGGTTTAATGTGTTGTATAATTTTATTAATATTTATATGTTTTGGTAATGGAAATTGTATTAATATACCATCTATATTGGTGTCATTATTTATGGTATGAATAATATTAATAATTTTACTTTCTTTTTCAAAATTATTTAAATGCCATTCTTGTGACATAAAACCTATTTCTTTACAAACTTTTTTTTTTTTTTGACATATAATTGTGAAGGTTTTTGATTACCCATCCAAATAACTGCTAAACCTGGAATTCGATTTTTCAGTTTAATTTCTTTTGTGACTTTTTTTTTTATTTTTTTAATTATTTTTGATGCAATAATTGATCCATCAAGAATTCTTGTGTACATGTTTTGCCTTGAGATAATTTTATTGGTATATTTTCATAAAATAGTATACTATAATATAGTATTTTATAATAATATAGTTATTTTAATATGCGCCCTTAGCTCAGTTGGATAGAGCAACGGCCTTCTAAGCCGTAGGTCATAGGTTCAAATCCTATAGGGCGTATTTTTTTCAAAAATTATTATATTTTATTACTATGAATTATATATAGTGTTTAAATTTTTATTTTAAATTTATATTAAATAGTTTTATTTAATTTTTAATATTATATATATTATTTATTGAATATTTAAAATAAAAAAATTTTTTATTTTTATATTAATATAATTTCTTATATAATATTTTAATAGTATTTTTATTTTTTATTCATGTATATAATATGATAATACTTGTATATTGCTATTATATTATGTATTTGTTTGAGTGATATAAGATAAAAATAATAGTTGTATTTTGTGTTATTTTTTATGAATTCAGAAGAATTGTATTTATTTTTTTAATAAAATCATTAGGATTATCTAATGATCCTCGTTCTGATAATAATGCTTCTTCAAATAAGATATTAATCCAAATATTAATAGTTTCATCATTTTTTATATCAGCAATTTTTTGGATTAACTTATGATTGGGATTAATTTCTAATATATATTTTATATTAGGAATATTTTGACCTGCTGCCATAAATAGTTTAGACATTTGAGTACTCATGGTGTCTTTTTCGACAAGTAATATAGCAGGAGTATCAATTAATCGATAGCTGAATTGTACTGTTTTAATTTTATCTTTTAATACTTGTTGAATTTTAATTAGCAATTCGTTCATTTTTTTTGATTTTTGGTTTATTTGAGGTTTTATATTAATTATTTGATTTAAATCATCATCTATTTTATTTATTGATTGAAATTTTTTACCTTTAAATTCCGTCAAATAATTCATCATCCATTCGTCAATTCGGTCGGATAATAATAATACATCGATATTTTTCTTTTTAAAAATTTCTAGATGTGGACTGGTATATGCTGTAGCATAACTATCAGAAGTTAAAAAATATATTTTTTTTTGATTTTGAGACATATTGGTAATATATTGATTTAAGGATAAATTTTGTTCGATACAATTAGATTGTATGGATGTAAATCTAAGTAACTCAGCGATTTGTTCTTGGTTTTGTATATCTTCTGCAATTCCTTCTTTTAAAATTAGTCCAAATTCTTTCCAAAATATTTTATATTTTTTTTCATTTTTCGTTAGTTGTTTAATTAATTTTAATGTTCTTTTTGTTATAGATTTTTTTAGTTGATTAGTAATATTGTTTTCTTGTAATATTTCTCTTGAGATGTTTAAAGGTAAATCATTTGTGTCTAAAATACCTTTAATAAATCTTAAATAATTTGGTAAAAATTGATCTGCATCATCCATAATATAAATTTTTTTAATATATAGTTTTAATCCATTTTTTTGATCACGATTCCAAATATTTAAGTTAGATTTACTTGGAATATATATTAGAATAGTATATTCTTGTGTTCCTTCTATTTTATTATGACTCCAAATAATAGGATCATTAATATCTTGTGTTATATGTTTATAAAAATTTATATATTGATCGTCAGTAATTGTTGATTTATCAACTGTCCATAATGCTTGTGCTTTATTAATTTGTTTCCATGAAAAAATTTTATTTTTTTCGTCATATTCTTGTATTTCTATTGGAATAGAAATATGATCAGAATATTTTTTAATTATATTACATATTTTCCAGTTTTCTAAAAATATAGTTTCTTTTTTTTTTAAATATAATTCAATATCTGTTCCATATTCTTTTTTTTTTATTGAAGTTAGAGTATATTTTCCTTTTCCATCGGATTCCCACATTATACCATTTTTTTCATTTGATTCTTCTGCATGACGTGTTTTTACAATAACTTTTTCTGATACCATAAATGATGAATAAAATCCAACTCCAAATTTTCCAATTAGTTGACTATTTTTTTTATTTTCTTTTTCTAAAGATTGTAAAAATGATTTTGTTCCAGAATTAGCGATAGTACCTAGATTTTTGATTATTTCTTGTTTTGTCATTCCAATACCGTTATCTGAGATAACGATTGTATTTTTTTTTTTATCTAATGATATACGAATATACATATTGCGATGTTGTTTTTTTAAATTTTCATTAGATAAAAATTTAAATTTCATTTTATCAATTGCATCAGATGCATTAGATATTAATTCTCTAATAAAGATTTCTTTGTTAGAATATAAAGAATTAATCATTAAATGTAATAGTTGTTTTGTTTCGGATTGGAAAGAATGTTGTTCTTGTTTATTGATCATAATATTCATACCTTATTGAAATATTTTTTAAATTTTGTAGTTTGTTCATATTATTTGACGGGATTTGTTTCTGTATTTGGAAATGCAATATTTTTTGCAATATTATTAATTTTTTTTTTCTTTTCTTCTTGTATTCGTCTGGATGCATCAGTAAATGCTGCTGCAATTAAATCTTCTAACATTTTTTTTTTATCTTGAGTAATATGTGTATTTATTTCTACATGTTTACAATGATATGCACCATTGATTGTTATTTTTATCATCCCTGCTCCTGATTCTCCTGTAACTTCTATGTTGTCAATTTTATTTTGTATTTTTTGTATATCTTCTTGTACCATATGTGCTTTTTGAATTAAATCTTGAATATTATTTATGTTAAACATATTTTTTATTCCTTATTACTGAAATTAATATAAAAATTGTCATTTTCATAATAATTTTAATATTATATTATTATAAAAAATAACATTAACATACATTTTTGTTATATATTTAAGATATTTAATATAGTTATTTCAATTGCGATTTTAGGGTTAGGGACATATTTTAATGTTTTAATTCCTTGAATGACAATATTATAATACATTTTTAAATCTTGGTAATTAATTATTTTAGATAGTTTATATATTTTTTTTTGATATGATGATTGTATATGATTATTATTGTGGAAACATTTTTTAAAAATAATAATATTATGTAAAATTTTTAATATTTCTGTTAATACTGTGTTTAATTCTACATTACTTTGATATATTTTTTTTAACAATAGCATAAGTTTTGAAATATTTTTTTTGAATAAATATTTAATTATTTTTAATGTTTGTTTTTTACTTAAAGAATTAAATATGTTTAAAATAATTAGTTCTGTTATATTTTTATTACTGGTGATAATAGCTTGTTCAGATAAATTAAGTGCATCTCTTATACTGCCTTGGGATTTTTGAGCAATAATTTTTATTGCTTTTTTTTCAAAATGAATTTTTTCTTTATTCAAAATATTGGATATATGTTGTGTTATTTGAGAAGTTGTTAATTGTTTAAAATGAAAATATATACATCGAGATATAATAGTTTGTGGTATTTTTTCAATTTCTGTTGTGGCTAAAATAAATTTTACATATCTTGGTGGTTCTTCTAAATTTTTTAGTAATGCGTTAAAACTATACTTGGATAACATATGTACTTCATCAATTAAGTATATTTTAAATTTTCCTTTATTTGGTGGGTATTGAATTGTATCTAATAGTTCTTTAATATCTTCAACTTTAGTTTTGGAAGCTGCATCTATTTCTATTAAATCAGGAAAACATCCTCGTTGAATATCTTTACAATTTGTACATATTTGACAAGGATGCATCTTAATTCCAGTTTTGCAATTTAAACTTTTAGCTAATAATCTGGCAAACGTTGTTTTTCCTGTTCCTCTTGTTCCTGATAAGATCCAAGATTGATGTATTTTATTCAATAGAAAACTATTTCTTATAGCAGTTAATATATATTGTTGTCCCATAATTTCAGAAAATGAATTAGGTCTCCATTTTCTTGCGAGTATTTGATATTGCATATTTTTATGTAAATTATATTATTGTTATGTATTATAATAATATTTAAATTTTTTATTATAAAATAATAGAATATGTTTTATTTTATAAAAAAAATATATTATTATAATTATATATTTTAAAATATTATTATATTAATTATAATATAATTAAATGGTATTTTAATATTTAAATATTTTTTATATTTTTAAAATATTAAATTTTATAATTTGTTAATATTGAATATATATAATTTAGTTTTTATAATGATCATTTATATGATATTTACAATTTTATAAATATTAATTATATAAATATTATTTTTAAAAAATTTATGAATGATACATATCATAATATATTCCTTTTTTTTGTATTAATTTTTTATGATTTCCTTGTTCAATAATTTTGCCTTGTTGTAGAACTACAATATTATCAGCATTAATAATAGTAGATAATCTGTGTGCAATAATAATTAAAGTAGAGTATTTTTTTATTGATAATAGGATATTTTGTATTGATTGTTCTGTTTCAGGATCTATATTTGATGTTGCTTCATCTAATATTAGGATTTTTGGATTTAATATTAATATTCTGGCAATAGAAATCAATTGTTTTTGACCAGATGATAAATGATGACTTGATTGCAATAATGTTGTGTTGAGTCCATCTGACATAGATTTAAAAAAAGAATGTAATTTTGTTTTTTTTAGAATTGTCCATACTTTTTTTTCTGATATTTTTTTACCCAATGTAATATTTGATAAAATGGTTCCAGTAAAAATTGTTGGTTCTTGTTGTACCATATATATTCCATTTCTTAAGGCATGATAACTTAATTGTTTTAATGGACGTTGGTCGATTATAATTGATCCTTGATATTTAGGATAATAACCCATGATTAAATTTGCTAAAGTGCTTTTTCCACTTCCTGTATGTCCAATTAAAGCAGTAAAACTTTTTGAAGGAATATTTAAGTTAATATTCTTTAAAATAATAGGTGATTTTTTTTGATATGAAAAATTTAAATTACTGATTTGTATATTTCCAGTTTTTAATGGTTTGAGGTCATATCCATATTGTTGTTTTTTTGAATCGATAAGTTTAAAAATTCTTTCTCCAGCAACTAGAGATTGTTGTAAAATAGATTGTTGTGTGGTAATAGAAATTAAAGGTTCATTTAATCTATTTAAATAGCTAATAAATGCATATAGTATGCCTACTGTAAAAGCACCTACAGGCGATAAACTAAATAAAGTTATTAATTCGCATAATACTATTGAAGAAAATAAGTTTAATAAAGGTCTTAACAACAATCCATCAATTTTTAATATTTTCATTTTTTCATTATAATTTAATTTACTAGTATTTTCGATAGATTTTTTAAATCTTGATTGTTGTACAAATTGTTGTATAATTAACATTCCATTGATTATTTCGTTAAATTCGTTATTAATTTTTGCTAAATATGATCGGATAGTTCGTAATATTGGTGTGCTATAATATTGATATATACATATTACTATGATAACTAATGGAAATAATGTCATAGATACTAATGCCATTTTCCATTGCATAATTAACATAGTAATAGACATAATAAATATTAGTGAAAGACTACGAAATATTGTATTTAATACAGTATCATATAATTCTTTAATAGCTTCTGTATCATTAGTAATTTTTGATGTAATTTTACCAATAGGTTGTGCATGAAAATTTTGTAATGGTTGTAATAGTGCAGATTCCATGACTTCTGATCTTATTTTTTCTACAATTTTAATTGCTATTCTATTAAATATTAACATTTGAAAATAATTTAAAATAATAGATATGTTTTGTAATATAATAAATGTAGTAAAAATTATTAAAATTATTTTTTTATTCAAATTATGTTGTGTTAATATGTTATTTAAAAAATAACTTATTAGTACTGGTCCTAATATTTCTGATATAGATGCAATCAATAAAAAAAAAAAAGCTAATAAAAATAGTTTTTTCCAACGAATTCCATAAGTCAAAAGACGTTTTAGAATTGGCCAACCTTTAAAGAAATTAGCCATTATTATGTTCCTTGTATTGATTAAAGTTAGTAATTTATAATTAATTTTTGTTGATTATACATTTTATTATACCAATTGTTATATTGCATTAATTTTTTATGTGTTCCAGATTGAACAATAGATCCATTGTCTAAAATGAATATGTTATCTACTTGATTAAATATTGATAATTTATGCGATGTAAGAATAATAGTGTGTTTATTTTTTTTCCAATATTTGATATTTTTTAATATTCTGTTTTGTGTTTGACCATCTATTGCTGATAATGCATCATCTAATATTAAAATTTCTGATTGTAATAATAATGCTCTGGCAATAGAAATTCTTTGTTTTTGTCCTCCTGATAACATAATACCTCTTTCACCTATATGAGTATGATAACCATCAGGAAAATTTATAATATCTTGATGTATATTAGCTAATTTTGCGACATATTCTATATCGTTTTGTGATGCGTTAGGATGACCTAATGTAATATTATTTTTTATAGTGTTTGAAAATAAAATGGTATTTTGATTTACGACAGATATTTTTTTTTTCCAACAAATATTTTTAAAATTAGATATTGAAGATTTATTATATAAAATATCTCCTTTGATAATATTAAAATTACCTTGAATAAGATTTAATAAAGTGCTTTTTCCACTTCCTGTTGGTCCACATAATCCGATAATTTGATTAAAATCGATTTTAATAGAAATATTTTTTAATATAGTTTTGTTATGATTAGGAAATTTAAATTTTAATATGTTAATAATTAATTTTCCATGTTTATCTAAAATTGTTTGATTTCCATTAGGGATGAAAAAATCTTTATTTATAATAGATTGAATTCTATTCCATGCTGCACCACCTCTTTCTAAGATATTAAACATCCATGCTAATGCTAATGTTGGCCAAATCATTAATCCAAGATACATCATGAAACTGGTTAGTTGACCAAGTGTAATAATATTTTTCCAAACTAGTAAACTTCCAAAGGTAATAGCTAATAAATTAGATGATACAATTGCGCTATGTATTGTTGGATCAAATTTAGCATCTATTTTAGATACTTGTATATGTTTTTTACTAGTATATTTAGCAATGGTTTTAAATTTTTTCATTTCATTTTGTTCTAAACCAAATCCTTTAATGGTATGAATATTTGTTAAACTTTCTTGTGTTTGATTATTTAATTGAGAAAATGATGCTTGTGATTTTTTAAAAGCATAATGTAATTGTTTTCCAAATTTTGTAATAATGATCGCCATAATTGGCATAGGTAATAATGCAACAATTGTCAAGAATAAATTAATTTGTGTAATCATTATGATTAATACTGAACATCCTGTTATTAAAGAGTCTACTAATGTTAAGACACCTTCACCTGCTGCAAATACTACTCTATCTACATCACTAGTTGCTCGTGCCATAAGATCACCAGTACGGTGATTAAGATAAAATATTGTGTTTTTTTTACTTAAATATGAATATATTTTTACTCTAAGTTCGACCGCCAATTGGTATGCTGCGCCGAATAATAAAATTCTCCATATATATCTTAAAATATATATTGAAAAAGATGTTAATATAATTATACTAATCCAGTAATATAATTTGATATTATATTGTTTATTTAAAATAGAATCTATTAATATTCCTACTAATTTGGGTGGTAAAAGTTGAAGAATAGATATAATAATTAGTAAGATAGTAGATCCGATATATCTTTTCCATTCTTTAATGAAATACCAATTGATTTGATAAAATAATTTCACACAATATCCTAATTTATATTAATTTCAATTAAAATATTATTATGATATAATATATTTTTGTGTTATAAAAAAATTTTTAATTTATGTATTATTTTATATATAATTTTTATATTCTATAATATAAAAAAATTAATAGTATAATGTAAATGGTATTATTTAATAGTGTTTTCATATCATTTTGATTTTTGTTTTTTTTAAGTCTTGAGAATACTGTTTTTTTTATTGTTGTTTAAAATATTGTTATACTCTATTTTTTTATTTTAATAATTAATATATCTTCATTATTTTTTTAATTAATATATATTGTTTTTTTGTGAGGTTTAAAAAATTTAAAAATGAAAATATATTATTTTCTCATTTTTATGAGAATATATTTAAATAAAATTATAATTTAATTGATTTTTTTAGATAAAAAATAATTATTTTTTTGTAATTGATGTACACGTTGAGAATTATTATTATGAATTTTTTGTTTTGTTTTTTTATTTTAATAGATTGAATAATTGAATTTTTAATTTTTTGTATATATATTATTTTTTGAGGTTGATATTTTATAATATTTAGTATGATAGTATTTTTTTTTATTTAATGATAATAGTATTGTTTGATTTTTAAAAATATTTTTTGATACAATATAAAATTTTTGATTATTTGTAAATTAATTATTTTTTTTAATCTTTTTTCTATTATAAAAATATTTATATTGTTTTGTAATATATTGTTTTTGATAATTATGATCAATCACGTGATAATTTTGGTAATATTGAAGGATAGTATTTTATTTTTGTTGTTGTTTTTTATTTCTAGTAGTTAAATGATAAAAAACAATTATGATATTGAATTATATTGGATGTTTTATTCGTTATATTAATTTTTATTTTTTGAACATTTTTATGAATATTATTTTTTTGTATCCACAAAGAGCTTTTTATATTATTTATATTTTTATATTTTAATAACTGATATTTTATCAGATCAAAAATTTTTATTTTGTTTTTTATTTTATTGAGTATTTTTATTCCATCTAATTTATTTTTAATTCTAATGATATTATATTTTTTAATATTATAATAATATATATATTTTTGATATTATAAAGATATTTTGATTTTTTAATATTAAGTATTATTTTTTTTTAATTTAGTAATTTTGATAAAAAAATTT
>NZ_CP032998.1:0-44636 GCF_005080785.1 Buchnera aphidicola (Stegophylla sp.) | reverse complement strand
AATGTAAATAAATTAATAAATCCTTGGGCATCATGATGACTATACACATTATCTTGTCCAAAAGTTGCAAATTTTTTAGAGTATAAAGAATGTTTAGATTTTTTTTGTATTGGAATAACATTCCCTTTATATATTTTTAATACTACACATCCAGTTATTAAATCGAAGAAAACACGTGCAGCAGATTGTATTGATTTACGAATAGGAGAAAACCATAATCCATTATAAACTATAGACGACATGGATAAACCAAGTTGTTCTCTCCATTGAAAACTATGTCTATCTAATATTAATTGTTCAAGTGCTTTAAGTGCATGAACTAAAATTGTCCCACCAGGTGTTTCATAACAACCTCGTGATTTCATACCTATTAAACGATTTTCAACAATATCAATACGTCCTATACCATGTTTTTTGCCTATTTTATTTAATTTTTTTAAACATTGTACTAAATTTAATAATTGATTATTTATAGAAACTGGAAATCCTTTTTTAAATTTAATAGTAATATATTCTGGAATATCAGGCGCATTAACAGGATCTTTCGTCCATACCCAACAATCATCAATAGGAGCATTCCATGTATCTTCTAAAATACCTCCTTCTGTTGAAATATGCCAAATATTTTCATCTCTACTATATATTTTTTTAATAGAAGTAGTTGTTGGAATTTTTCTATCTTGTAAATATTTTATTAAATCTTCTCGAGATGATAAATTCCATTCTCGCCATGGAGCTAAGACTTTCAAATATGGTGCTAAAGATGCATATGCAGCTTCAAACCGTACTTGATCGTTACCTTTTCCTGTAGCTCCATGGCATACAGCAATAGCTTGAATTTTATTAGCTAATTTTACTTGTTCTTTAGCAATAATTGGTCTTGCCATAGCTGTACCTAATAAATAATTACCTTCATATAATGCACCAGTACTTAATACCGGAAAAATATAATTTTTAATAAATTTTTCTTTTAAATCTTTAATATAACAAGCTGTAGCACCAGATAATAAAGCTTTATTGTGAATATTTTTTAATTCTTTTTCGTTCTGCCCTATATCAGCAACAAATGCTATAACTTCTAAAGAATAATTTTCTATTATCCAAGGAATAATTGCTGAAGTATCTAATCCTCCAGAATATGCTAAAACTATTTTACCAATATATTTTTTTTTCATAACAACAATCCAATAATTTAAATAAAAGAAATTTGAGTTCCAGTAATATTGCCTTGTAATAATGATTTTAATTTTTCTAAATCTTGCCATCCAGAAATACATACTGATTGTTTTAAACAATAAGAAACACGTATTGCTGCATTAATTTTTTCTATCATACCATTTGTAATAATACCTTGATGAATTAATTTTTTAGCTTCTAATGGTGTAATGTTTTTAATACACTTTCCTTTTCCATCTAAAATAGAACTAACATCAGTTAAAAAAATCAAACGAGCTTTTAACATGATTGCTAATGACATTGCAACAATATCAGAAGGAATTTCTACTACTGAAGGATTATTGTTTTTATGTATGCCAGAAGGATTAATAATAGGAATAATATTGTATGAAAATAAATATTTAATTAATTTTAATGAATTGTAACAAGGAAAAATATTATTTTGATTGACATGTGAATATTTTTTATAATTTAAACATAATCCCATAGCATTGATATAATATTTTTTTGCCCATTCAGTAATATAATTATTAATAGTATTTAAGAACATATTTACCTTAAAATTTAAATTAATATTAGAATATTTTATTGTATTCTCATTATCTGGATTATGAGATATTGAAGAATCCAATTTTTTTATTTCGTTATTAATCCAAAAATTTCCTCCATGAACAATTAAAATATTTTTTCGATATGTATGATAATATGATTGTAGTGTATCAAAAAAACGTTTTATAGAGACATCATTATATAATAATGATCCTCCTAATTTAATGATTAATATATTTTGCATATAAAGTACTCTATATAAAATGTTAAATAATTATTAATAATTATAAATTATTATATTTTCTTAAACCCAACATATGGCATAACGTATAAGTTATATCATATTGGTTTAAGGTATAAAAATGAAAGTGTCGAACACCTTCTTTACATAATTGTTGAATTATATTTATTGATATAGATAATCCTATCATTTTACTAATATTTTGATCGTTACTATTAATTCCTTCAAACATAGTATGTATCCATTTTGGAATATATACATTAGTCATTGATGCAAATTTTTTTAATTGTTGAAAATCTATAATAGGTAATATTCCAGGTATAATATCAACATGAATACCAATAGCAGCACATCGATCTCGAAATCTAAGATAATGTTCAACTTCAAAAAAAAATTGTGTAATAGCCAGATTTGCACCTAAATCAATTTTATTTTTCAAATATATTAAATCAGATTGAGCATTATATGCTTCCGGATGTACTTCAGGATATGCAGCAACAAAAATATCAAAGTTAGCAATTTGTTTTAATAGAATAACTAAATTCGAAGCATATTTTAAAGAAGAATTATTTGGTTTATTTATATAATCTCCTCGTAATGCAACAATACTATTAATTCCATGATGCCAATATTTATTCGCTATTCTTTTTATTTTTTCAGTTGTAGTATTAGAATATATCATATGTGGTACAATTTTAATATTTATTTTTTTTTGTATTTCTAAAACTGTTTTATAAGTATGGTTATAAGATTCATTTCGTGAAGTACAAGTAATTGATATAAAATCAGGTTTTAAAGTACTTAATTTTTTGATAGCATAAAAAAAACTACTATTTTTTATAGTATTTAATTTCGGAGGAAAAAATTCAAATGAAACATGAATTTTTGAAGTAGTATGAAAAATATTATTTTCAAATATATAATTATTTAAAGTATACATATTTTTTTATTTACCAATATTTAAAATTTATAGTAATATCATGAATTATATTGAAAATAAAATATTATCATAACCTTTTTTTTATCTAATAAATATTTATTAATATTATAAAACATAAATGTAAAATATAAATGTATATATGTTATTTAATAATAAAAATATGATTAATAATTTTAAATATATAATCATTATTTTAAAATTACAAATATTTTAAATTATATTGTATATTAAAAAATATTTTTATAAAATTAACATTTTATGTTGCATAAATTATTTTATAAAAGTAATATATAATATAGTTATAGATATTATATATTTTTTACCAGCCGGCTTAGCTCAGCAGGCAGAGCAACTGACTTGTAATCAGTAGGTCACCAGTTCGATTCCGGTAGCCGGCATTATATACATAATATATAAAATATGGTGGAGTTCCCGAGTGGTTAAAGGGAGCAGACTGTAAATCTGTCGTCTATTGACTTCGAAGGTTCGAATCCTTCCTCCACCAATATAAATAATAATAAAATTTGCGGGCATCGTATAATGGTTATTACTTCAGCCTTCCAAGTTGATAATGCGGGTTCGATTCCCGCTGCCCGCTCCAATTAATCAGCTGATATGGCTCAGTTAGGTAGAGCACATCCTTGGTAAGGATGAGGTCCCCAGTTCAATTCTGGGTATCAGCATGTTCACAATATTATTATAAAAAATTATTTGTTTAATATTTAAATAAGTATTCTTATTTAGTTAACAATATTGTGCCAAAAAAAATAAAATAGATATAAAATATTTTATTAATATTAAATTAGATAAACAATTTATTATTAAAATAAAATATATAATAGTTTATAAGGTTACTCATGAATATTCAAAATAAAAAAAAAAAAATGTAAAAAAAAAACAATGGTGGTTAAGAATTACATTATTTATAATAATAAATGTAATGATTTATTATTTATTTAAAAATATTACATATTTAAAATATTCTATAACAATTACATTAATTTTAAATTTTATTACAATGATGTCTAAGAAATTAAAAAAAAAAATTATAAATTTTATTTATGAATCTAATATAGATTGTAAAAAAATTTCTTGGTTAAATAAAAAAGAAGCAATACAAATTACATTTATTATAATTTTTACTAGTATTATAATATCTTTATTATTATGGATTATAGACAGAATAATATTTTATATTATTGCATTAATTATTAAGTTAAGGTTTTAGCATGTATGATAATTATCATATGAAATGGTATGTTATACAAGTATTTTCAGGATGTGAAAATAGTATAGTAAGAAAACTTAAACAACAAATTCAGATAAAAAAAATAAACACATTATTTAAAAAAATTTTGATTCCAACTGAAAAAGTAATCGAAATAAATAACGGAAAAAAAAAGGAAGTAAAATATAGATTTTTTCCAGGATATATTTTAATTAAAATGTTCATGAATGAAAAAAGTTGGCATATAGTACGTAATATTCCAAAAGTTATTCGATTTATTGGAGGTACGCCAAATAAACCCACATATATAAATGATCATGAAATAAAAAACATTATATATAAATTCAATCAAATAAAACCTATCATAAAACCTAAGATATTGTTTGAAATTGGAGAAATAGTAAAAGTTAAAGATGGTCCATTTGCAGATTTTAGTGGTGTTGTAGAAACTGCAGATTATAATAAAAATCAATTAAAAGTTTTAGTATCGATATTTGGACGATCAACTCCAATAGAATTAGATTTTGAACAAGTAAAAAAAAATATATAAAAATTTAATTTAATAAACGCAAAATTTTTATTTTATTAATAACATTTAAAGAGATATTATGGCTAAAAAAATACAATCATATATAAAACTACAAATTCCTGCTGGTATGGCAAATCCTAGTCCACCAATTGGACCTGCTTTAGGACAAAAAGGAGTTAATATTATGGAATTTTGTAAATCTTTTAATCATAAAACAGAAACATTAGAAAAAGGAATACCTATACCAGTTATTATCACAATTTATGTTGATCGATCTTTTACTTTTATTACAAAAACTCCTCCTGCATCTTATTTATTAAAAAAATATTCTGGTATTAAACTAGGATCACATAAACCGAATATTGATTATGTTGGTACAATCACTTGGTCAGATATTGAAAAAATTGCAAAAATTAAATCAGTAGATTTAACAGGATCTGATATTGATAAAATGAAAAAATCTATTCATGGTACTGCAAAGGCAATGGGTTTAAAGATAGAGGATTAAATGATTAAAATAAAAAAAAAAATCAGAAACATAAAAGATAAAATCGATTTTAAAAAAAAATATAATGTATATAATGCAATTGATTTACTTAAAAAATTTTCTACAAAAAATTTTATTGAAAGTTTCGATGTCGCAATTAACTTAGGCATTGATGCAAAAAAATCCAATCAAAATATTCGTGGATTTGTTATTCTTCCTCATGGTCTTGGCCGTAAAGTGAAAATTGCTGTATGTACACAAGGAGATAATATTCAAAAAGCTAAAAACCATGGTGCCGATATAGTAGGTGGACATGAACTAATAGATTATTTTAAAAATAACAAAATTAATTTTGATATAGTTATTGCAACTCCTGATAGTATGAATATTATAGGAAAATTAGGGCCTATATTAGGACCAAAAGGATTAATGCCGCATCTTCAAACAGGCACTATTACCAATAATATTGTAGAAGCAATAAAAAATGCAAAAAAAGGACAAATACATTATAAAAATGATAAAAATGGAATTATACACACTACTATAGGAAAAATAAATTTTTCTAATCAACAGATACAAGAAAATCTCATGCAATTATTACATTCGTTATATAAATTAAAACCTATGCAATCTAAAGGTATATTTTTTAAAAAAATAACATTATCTACTACTATGGGTATAGGTCTATCAATTCAATTAGATAATATAAATGAAATAAAAAAATAATATATTTTTATCAAATAAGTATATAAAAACAAATTATATTCTAAAAATGATTTATATTTAGCAATAAATATTTTAGTTTTATATCACGGATATTTAAAATATATGATACTAAGTATACAAAAAAAAAAAAATATTGTTTCTAAAATAAATAAAATGGCTCATATATCATTATCTACAATTATTGCTAATATTAAAAAAATTAATGTAAATCGAATTACTCAACTACGTAAAAATAGCCGAATAAATAATATTAAAATTTATGTTGTAAAAAATACATTGTTAAAAATATCACTTAAAAAAACACCTTTAGAATGTTTAAATAATTATTTACATGGTGTTATTTTAATTGCATTTTCTATACATAATGAAGATAATGCAATAAAATTATTTACAAATTTTCAAGAAAATAATAAATATTTTAAAATCATTGCTGCTGTATTACATGGGAAAATATTATCACTATCAGAAATTGATCGTATTGCACATTTACCATCATATAATGATGCGGTTGCACAATTAATCAGAATTATTAAAATTTCAACAATAGGAAAATTATTTTTTGTTTTATTAAAAATAAAAGAAAAAAAATGTACAATAAAATAAAAAATTATTTTATTTATATTTTATTGTAAATGAAATAAAATAATGACATTATTGTTAGGAATATTATTATGTTAATCACTAAGGAACAAATATTAGAAACAATCTCTAATATGTCTGTTATGGATATTGTTGATTTAATTGCTAGTATGGAAAAAAAATTTGGAATTTCTTCTGAAATACCAATAAATAATACAAATATACCAAATCAAGAAATAAAAGAAGAAAAAACTGAATTTAATGTATTATTAAAATCTATTGGAAAAAATAAAATATCAGTTATTAAAGCTGTACGTAGTGCAACAAATCTTGGATTAAAAGAATCAAAAGATTTAGTAGAATCAACTCCAACGATTATTAAAGAAAAAATAAACAAAAAAGATGCTGAATTATTAAAAGATAATTTAGAAAAAGCTGGTGCTGAAGTTGAGATTAAATAGTAATATATAAAATTAATGATTTATTATACCTTGGCTGGTGAAAATATCACCAGCTTATTAATATAATGATTTTAACAATAAATATTATATGATATAATAATATAAAATACTTATCATGTAATGATTAATAATCAATAAGGATGCTAAATTGTATGTATAAAATTTTATTAAATAATAAAAAAAATTTTCATTTTATTAATGACTGTAATAAAAATATAATTCATATTTTTTGTTACAATCAAATAGTTAATTAAGGATATAAGAAGTGCATTCTCGTACAGAGAAAAAAAGAATTCGTAAAAATTTCGAAAAACATCCTCAAATTATTAATATTCCATACCTACTCAACATGCAAATACATTCTTTTTCGCAATTCATTACGAAAGATTTAACAGGTACAATAGGATTAGAATCTGTGTTTCGCTCAATTTTCCCTATTTATAGTTATCATGGAAACGCAGAACTACAGTATATGAATTATCAAATAGGAAAAAATATATTTAATGTTCTTGAATGTAAAACTCGAGGTATGACATATTCTGCACCAATACGTGTACAAGTAAGATTCATAACATATAAATCAGAAAACAAAACAATTATTATTCAAAATATTAAAGAACAAGAAGTATATATGGGTGATATTCCATTGATGACACCTCATGGAACTTTTATTATTAATGGTACTGAGAGAGTAGTAGTATCACAATTACATCGTAGTCCAGGAGTATTTTTTGATAGTGATAATGGGAAAACTAATTCTTTGGGTAAAATTTTATATAATGCTCGTATTATACCGTATCGAGGTTCATGGTTAGATTTTGAATTTGACGTTAAAGATTATTTATTTACTCGTATTGATCGTCGTAAAAAATTTCCAGTTAGTATGTTGCTTCGTGCTTTAGGATATAGTACAGAAAAAATTTTAAATATATTTTTTAAAAAAAATATATATCAATTAGTAAACAAAAAAATATATATGCAGTTAGTTCCTGAAAGATTAAGAGGGGAAATAACATCTTTCGATATTATATATAATAATGTTACATATATTACTAAAGGTAAAAGAATTACTATTCAACATATTAAAAAATTACAAAATGATCAAGTACAATTAATAGAAATTCCTATTGATTATTTAGTAGGTAAAATAGTATGTGAAAATTATGTAAATCCAAAAACTAAAAATGTTATTATATCAGCAAATAATCCATTAACATTACATAGTATACACGAGATACAGAAATTAAAATTTAAATGGATAAAAACTATTTTTACTAATGATATTGATCATGGTCCCTATATATCTAATACATTAAATATTGATACAACTTTTGATCAAAGTAGTGCATTGATAGAAATATATAAAATTATGAGACCTGGTGAACCACCAACGTTAGAAACTGCAAAAAAATTATTTTCGAATTTATTTTTTTCTGATATCAAATATGAACTTTCAGAAGTAGGTAGAATGAAATTGAATAAATCTATTTCTCGTAAAAACATTAAAGGAGATAATGTATTAAATAAACAAGATATTATTGATATTATTAAAAAATTAATTAATATACGTAATGGAAAAGATGATATTGATGATATTGATCATTTAGGTAACAGAAGAGTAAGATCAGTTGGGGAAATGATAGAAAATCAATTTAGAATTGGTCTAGTACGTGTTGAAAAAACTGTTAAAGAACGATTATCTGGAGAAGATTTAAATGATTTAATACCCCAAGATATTATTAATGCTAAACCCATTTCATCAATTGTTAAAGAATTTTTTACTTCTAGTCAATTATCTCAATTTATGGATCAAAATAATCCTTTAGCGGAAATTACACATAAAAGACGTATTTCAGCATTAGGATTGGGTGGTTTAACACGTGAGCGAGCTGGTTTTGAAGTACGTGATGTACATGATACTCATTATGGTAAAGTCTGTCCTGTTGAAACTCCAGAAGGACCTAACATTGGATTGATTAATTCTCTATCAATGTATTCTAGAATTAATAAATATGGATTTTTAGAAACACCATATCAAATAATATGTAATGGTTTTGTAACACGAGATATTCGATATTTATCCTCTATAGAGGAAGGAGAATATATAATTGCACAAATTAATTCTCGTATTGACGAGAATAATCACTTTATTGATAAACGAATTATGTGTCGACATCGTGGTGAATCTAATTTATTTGATGTGAAAAAAGTTCATTTTATGGATATTTCTGCACAACAAATTGCTTCCGTAGGTACAGCTTTAATACCGTTTTTAGAACATGATGATGCTAATCGAGCATTAATGGGTGCCAATATGCAACGACAAGCTATTCCTAATTTACAACCAGAGAAACCATTAGTGGGAACTGGAATAGAAAGATCTGTTGCAATTGATTCAGGTGTAACAATAATTGCTAAAAGAAGTGGAATAGTACAATATGTTGATTCAGCTAAAATAATTATAAAAGTTTCTCAAGATCATCATAATATAGACGATTTTAAAATTGATATTTATAATTTAATTAAATATTTTAGGTCCAACCAAAATACTTGTATCAATCAAATTCCTTGTGTTCAATTATATGAAAAAGTTAATCAAGGTGATGTAATCGCAGATGGTCCATCAACTGATTTAGGAGAATTAGCTTTAGGTCATAATTTGAGAGTAGCATTTATGCCTTGGTATGGATATAATTTTGAAGATTCTATATTAATATCAGAAAATATTATTAGAAAAGATCAATTTACTACTATACATATTCAAGAGTTTTCATGTATTGCTCGAGATACTAAATTAGGTCCAGAAGAAATTAGTGCTGATATACCGAATATAAATGAAAAAGATTTATTAAAATTAGATTCATCTGGAATTATAAATATCGGATCAGAAATGAAAAGTGGAGATATTTTAGTCGGTAAAGTGACTCCTAAAGGAGAAAATCAATTAACTCCAGAAGAAAAACTATTACGTGCTATTTTTGGTGAAAAAGCATCCGATGTTAAAGATTCTTCTTTGCGAGTACCGAATGGAATAGTAGGAACAGTCATTGATGTACAAATATTTACACGAGATGGAATTAAAAAAGATGCAAGAACTATACAAATTGAAAAAAAACGTTTACAAAAAAGTAAAAAAAATTTAGAAGAAGAATTTAAAATTATTACATATAGTTTATTTAATCAAGCAAAAAAAATACTTATAAAATCATTTTTTAAAAATGATGATTTAAATAAATTAAAACCAGAATCGTGGTTTAGTCTTAATATTAAAAATAAAGTTTATAAACAAAAATTATATAATATTGATAAAAAATATAAAAAAATTAAGAAAAATTTTGATAAAATTATTGCTTTACAAAGAAAAAAAATTACTCAAGGAGACGATTTATCTCCAGGAATATTAAAAATTGTTAAAGTATCTTTAGCAGTTAAACGTCAAATTAAAACTGGTGATAAAATGGCAGGACGGCATGGAAATAAGGGTGTTATATCAAAAATTAATCCTATTGAAGATATGCCATATGATGAACATGGAGTTCCTGTTGATATTGTTTTAAATCCATTAGGAGTTCCTTCTAGGATGAATATTGGACAAATTTTAGAAACTCATTTAGGTATGGCAGCAAAAGGTATTGGAGATAAAATTAATAAAATGTTAAAACATCAAGTTCAAATTTATAAAATACGTTCGTTTATACAAAAAATATTTGATTTAGGAGAAAATATTCAGCAAAAAATAAATTTTAAAAATTTATCAGATTCTGAAATTATTACATTAGCACGTAATTTTCAACATGGCTTACCTGTTTCAACACCAATATTTGATGGAGCAAAAGAAAGAGAAATTAAAGAATTATTAAAATTAAGTGATTTTCCAGAATCAGGACAAATTACTCTATTTGATGGGCGAACAGGAGAAAAATTTGACAGACCAGTCACTGTAGGTTATATGTATATGTTAAAATTAAATCATTTAGTAGATGATAAAATGCATTCTCGTTCTACTGGATCATATAGTTTAATTACTCAACAACCTCTAGGTGGAAAAGCGCAATTTGGAGGCCAAAGATTCGGAGAAATGGAAGTTTGGGCATTAGAAGCGTATGGAGCATCATATACATTACAAGAAATGTTAACTGTAAAATCAGATGATGTTTATGGAAGAAGTAAAATATATAAAAATATAGTAGAAGGTAATTATCATATGAATCCTGGTATTCCGGAATCATTTAATGTTTTGTTAAAAGAAATTCGATCTTTAGGTATTAATATTGAACTTAACGATGAATAAATAAAATATTTATTTATAAATGATTTATAATTATTAGTATATATTTATAATCTTACGGACTTAACTGTGAAAAATTTCCATAAAATTATACAAACACAAATGAAAATTAAAGAATTTAACTCTATTAAAATTGAATTAGCTTCTCCTGAAGTAATTCGTTCTTGGTCTTTTGGTGAAGTACAAAAACCAGAAACTATAAATTATCGAACTTTTAAACCAGAACGTGATGGATTATTTTGTTCTAGAATTTTTGGCCCTATTAAAAATTATGAATGTTTATGTGGAAAATATAAAAGATTAAAACATCGAGGTGTAGTATGTGAAAAATGTGGTGTAGAAGTAACTAAAAATAAAGTACGACGTGATAGAATGGGACACATTGAATTAGCTACACCTATTGCGCATATTTGGTTTTTAAAATCTCTTCCATCACGTATTGGACTTTTATTGGATATTCCATTACGTGATATTGAGCGTATTTTATATTTCGAATCTTATATTATTCTTGAAGAAGGAATGACAAATTTTGAAAAAAAACAAATTTTAAGTGAAGAAAAATATTTAGATGCATTAGAAGAATTTGGAGATGAATTTGATGCAAAAATGGGCGCTGAAGCAATTCAATTTTTATTAAAAAATTTAAATTTACCTGTAGAACATGAAAATCTTTATAATCAATTAAAAATAACGAATTCTGAGATCAAAAAGAAAAAAATTACACAAAGAATTAAGATTGTAGAATCATTTTTATTATCTGATAATAAACCTGAATGGATGATTCTTAATGTTTTACCTATTTTACCACCTGATTTAAGACCACTAGTACCTTTAGATGGAGGTAGGTTTGCAACATCTGATTTAAATGATTTATATCGTCGTGTAATTAATCGAAATAATCGTCTAAAACGATTATTAGAATTATCTGCACCTGATATTATTGTTCGTAATGAAAAAAGAATGTTACAAGAAGCAGTAGATGCATTATTAGATAACGGTAGACGAGGAAAAGCTATTGTAGGATCTAATAAACGACCTTTAAAATCGCTATCAGATATGATTAAAGGTAAGCAAGGTCGTTTTAGACAAAATTTATTAGGTAAAAGGGTAGATTATTCTGGACGTTCTGTAATCACAGTAGGACCATATTTAAAATTAAATCAATGTGGATTACCTAAAAAAATGGCTTTAGAATTATTTAAACCATTTGTTTATGGTAAGCTAGAAATTAAAGGTTTTGCTACAACAATTAAAGCTGCTAAAATAATGGTTGAAAAAGAAGAACCAGTGGTATGGGATATATTAGATGAAGTAGTACATAATCATCCTATTTTATTAAATCGTGCACCTACACTACATCGATTAGGTATACAAGCATTTGAACCTGTTCTTATTGAAGGTAAAGCTATACAATTACATCCATTAGTATGTGCAGCTTATAATGCTGATTTTGATGGAGATCAAATGGCAGTACATATACCTTTAACTAAAAAATCACAAATGGAAGCTCGTAATTTAATGATGTCAACAAAGAATATTCTTTCTCCTTCTAATGGTGAACCTGTTATTGTCCCTTCTCAAGATATTGTATTAGGAATATATTATATGACAAAAACAAAAATATATTCTAAAGGAGAAGGTATGATACTTAAAAACTCATATGAAGCAGAAAAATTATATCATTTAGGATTAGTTGAATTACATACAAGGGTCAAGGTTCGGATCACAGAATATGTTAAACAAAAAGATAATAAATTTATAGAAAAACAACAGATATTTAATACTACTATTGGAAGATCAATTTTATGGAATATTGTTCCAAAAGGATTATCTTTTAATTTAATTAATAAAACATTACGTAAACAAACTATATCAAAAATATTAAATACCTGTTATCACATTTTAGGTATGAAAAAAACAGTATTGTTTTCTGATCAAATGATGTATATTGGTTTTAAATATTCTTCTAAATCTGGTATATCAGTTGGTATTGATGACATGATAATACCAAATGAAAAGCACAAAATTATACGTGAAGCAGAACATGAAGTCTTTGAAATTCAACAACAATTTCAATCTGGATTAGTAACTTCTGGAGAAAGATATAATAAAGTTATTGATATCTGGTCTACATCAAATGAACGTGTTGCAAAAGCCATGATGAACAATTTATCTACAGAAAATATTATTAATCAACAGGGTATTGTTACAAAACAAAAATCTTTTAATAGTATATTTATGATGGCTGATTCAGGAGCTCGAGGATCTGCTGCTCAAATTCGACAATTAGCTGGAATGAGAGGTTTAATGGCAAAACCAGATGGATCTATTATTGAAACACCTATTATAGCTAATTTTCGAGAAGGTTTAAATGTACTTCAATATTTTATTTCTACACATGGTGCTCGAAAAGGATTAGCTGATACAGCATTAAAAACAGCTAATTCAGGGTATTTAACACGTAGGTTAGTAGATGTAGCACAAGATTTAGTTGTCACTGAACATGATTGTGGAACTGTTAATGGTATTATTATGGCTCCATTAATTGAAGGAAGTAATATTAAAGAACCATTATATGATAGAGTATTGGGTCGTGTTACATCAGAACATGTGATACATCCTTATTCAAAAAAAATATTGATTTTTAAAAATACATTATTAACTACAAAATTATGTCAGATAATTAAAGAAAATTTTATTGATTTTGTTAAAGTACGATCGGTTGTTCATTGTGAAGTTGATTTTGGCGTATGTTCATATTGTTACGGTTGTGATTTATCTAAAGGAAAATTAGTCAACAAAGGCGAAGCAATTGGTGTTATTGCTGCACAATCTATTGGAGAACCAGGAACGCAATTAACAATGCGAACATTTCATATTGGTGGAGCAGCTTCAAGAACAGTTACAAAAACCAGTATTGAAGTTAAAAATACAGGTATGATTGATCTAAATAATTCTAAATCAGTAATTAATGATCAAGGTAAAATTATTATTACTTCAAGAAATGTTGAATTAAAAATGGTGGATCAATTTGGAAAAACACAAGAAAGATACAAAGTACCATATGGTGCTATATTAGATAAAGGACATGGAGAAATAGTTAAAATGGGTGAAACATTGGCAAAATGGGATCCTCATACTATTCCTGTTATTACTGAAGTTGCTGGGTATATAAAATTTGTTGATATGGTCGATGGGAAAAGTATTATTAAACAAACAGATGAATTAACTGGTTTATCTTCCATAATGATATTAGACTTATTAGAACGTCATATTAAAAGAAAAATTTTACGTCCATCCATAAAAATTGTTGACTCTAATGGAGATGCAATACTTATTCCAGAAACAGATATTCATGTACAATATTTTCTGCCAAAAGGAACAGTGATTCAATTAGCAAATGGATCTAAAGTTAATGTAGGAGATATTATAGCACGAGTACCTCAAGAATCAGTAGGAACCAAAGATATTACTGGAGGTTTACCTAGAGTAGCTGATTTATTCGAAGCACGATGTCCTAAAGAACCTGCTATATTATCTGAAATTAGTGGCATTGTTTCTTTTGGTAAAGAAACAAAAGGTAAAAGACGATTAAAAATTGTGTCTACAATTGATCAATTATATTATGAAGAAATGATACCAAAATGGAGACAATTAAATGTTCTTGAAGGTGAAAGAGTTGAAAAAGGTGATGTAATATCTGATGGTCCAGAATCACCGCATGATATTTTACGATTACGAGGTGTACAATCTGTTACTAAATACATTGTTAATGAAGTACAAGAAGTGTATCGGTTACAAGGTGTAAAAATTAATGATAAACATATTGAAGTTATTATCAAACAAATGTTAAGAAAAGCAACTATTATTGATTCTGGAGATTCTAATTTTTTAAAAGATGAACAAGTTGAATATACAATTATTCAAAAAGAAAATCGAAGATTAAAAGCATTAAATAAAAAACAAATTATTTTTACACGTAATTTATTAGGAATTACAAAATCATCTTTATCAACGGAATCGTTTATATCTGCTGCTTCTTTTCAGGAAACTACACGTGTTTTAACTTCTGCAGCAGTTGCAGGGAAAAAAGATCATTTACGAGGATTAAAAGAAAATGTTATTGTTGGTCGATTAATTCCAGCAGGGACAGGATATATTTATCATACTCATCGTTTACAGAAACGTAAGCGATATTTAAATAACGATTTATTAATAGTAAATAAAATGAATAAAAAAAATATAATCTTTTAAATAACTTCAAAAAATAAATTTTAAAATAATATATTTTTGATAGCTATAATATTAAATAGCTATCAATTAAAATTTATATAATATATTATTTTTGATGGTGAAATTATTTTTTGTACATTATATTAAATCTTATGATAAATAAAAATAATTATCATATAACCAAAAGGTTTAATCATTATTATATTATTTTTATGATAATTTTTATTTTTTTTTTTACTCATTTTATCAATATACGCCATTCCAAAAGCGGAAAAAACAAATGTCAAGTGTATAATAATACACCACATAATTTTATTATCTAAAACCTTTTCAATTTCCATAAATAAACGCAGTAAATGTACTGAAGAAATTGCCACAATAGATGAAGCAACTTTGTTTTTTATAGAACTAACATCCATTTTACCCATCCACCCTAATCGTTTTTTATTATCATTAATATCCATTTTAGAAATAAAATTTTCATATCCTGAAAACATAACCATAACTAACAAACCTCCAACTAACGCAATATCAATTAATGATAAAACGATAAGTACTAATCCTGATTCAGACATAATGAATATTTTCGGAATAATAACAAAAACTTGTTGAAAAAATTTTATAGTCAATAAAATAAAACCTAACGATAATCCAATATATACAGGAAACAATAACCAACGAGAAGCATATATGGTTTTTTCAATAATTTTTTCCATGAATCCTCTTTCATTTCTATATTCGTAAATAGTATTTGTATAATAAAATATTCCATTATTTTATTATCAAAACATATCTGATATTTTCTTTTCATCAAAACATAAATATGATAGTATCAAGGAAATATATCAGTATATTGTAATAATATATAATGAAAAAAAAAAAGCAAATTATTCAGACTGCTATTATAAGTGTATTTAATAAATGTAAATTAGTAAAATTTGCTACAGGTTTGTTAAGAAATAATATTAAAATTTTTTCTACTTCAGGAACAAGATCTGAATTAAATAAAAATAATATACAAACATATCACATTAATAGACTGACACAATATCCAGAAATTATGAATGGACAGATAAAAACTATACATCCTAAAATTTTTGGAGGAATTTTAGGTAATAAAAAAAAATATTTTGATGTTATTCAACAATATCAAATATTAACAATTGATATGGTGATAGTAAATTTTTATCCATTTAATAATATCGATAAAAATATTGATATAGAAAAAATGATTGATATAGGTGGACCTGCTATAGTACGTGCTGCTGCAAAAAATTATAAAAATGTAATAGTTATAACAAATATATTAGATTATGAAAAAGTTTTACATGAAATATATAATACTAATTCTGTCAGTATAAAAACTAGATTGCAGTTAGCTTATAAAGCATTTGATTATACGATGAATTATGATTATAATATTTTAAAATATTATAGTAGCAAAATGAAAAGTTTATATGCTAATCAAAAAAAACATTTTTTTCCTAAACAATTAAATTTACAATATATAAAAAAACAAAAATTAAAATATGGAGAAAATCCTCATCAAAAATCGGTTTTTTATATAAAAAAAAAAAATAGTTTTACTGGAACTATTGGTTCTTTTAAACAATTACATGGAACATTACTTTCATATAATAACATTTCTGATGCTAATATAGCATTAGAATGTGTAAATCAATTTGATAAACCTGCATGTGTTATTGTCAAACATGGTAGTCCATGTGGTGCAGCTATATCAAAAAACATTCAAATATCATATTTATTAGCATATAATAGTGATCCGATATCGTCATTCGGTGGTGTCATTGGTTTTAATAATATAATTGATGATGATACAATTCGATTAATTTTAGAAAAACAATTTGTTGAAGTTATTGTTGGTCCTGAAATTACTCCTCAGGGTTTACAAAGCATTCAAAAAAAAAAAAATATAAAGCTTTTAATATGTGGATATTGTAATAAAAAAAATATTTCATCTCTAGAATTACATAGTGTTAATAACGGTTTATTAGTTCAACAAAATAATATTGTTAACAATCATATACATGATTGGGTTGTAGTAAGTAAAAAAATACCTAGTGACTTAGAGAAAAAAAATGCTTTATTTTTATGGAAAATAGTAAAATTTGTTAAATCAAATGCTATTGCATATGGTAATAATTTTCATACAATAAGTATAGGGTCAGGTCAAACGAGTCGTATTGATGCTGTGAAAATAGCTAATACAAAATATTGTTCAGAATATAAAAAAATTGATTGTAAAAAACAAAACATTATTATGGCTTCTGATGCATTTTTTCCATTTCGAGATAGTGTAGATTTAGCTTCTGTAGTTGGAGTATCATGTATTATTCAACCTGGAGGATCAATTCGAGACTCTGAAGTTATACAAGCAGTAAATGATCATAATATTTCTATGATTTATACTGGAATACGTAATTTTAAACATTAAGTTATAATATAACGTTTAAAAGGGATATGTTTTATTATCCCTTTTTAAATATAAAAAAATATTGTTATATTATTTATTTATTTTTTAATATGAGATCGAATATTTTGAGTAGCAATCATCATATTTTTTAAAGCATATTTTGTTTCTTTCCATGTTCGAGTTTTTAAACCACAATCTGGATTAACCCATAATCGTTGCACGGGAATATATCGCATAGCTTTTATTAATAGTTTTTCAATATTATGAATTTTTGGAATATTCGGAGAATGTATATCATATACTCCAGGACCAATTTCATTAGGATATTGAAATGTTTTAAAAAATTCTAATAATTCCATATCTGAACGAGCTGTTTCAATAGTTATAACATCTGCATCTAATTCGACAATAGCATTCATAATATCATTAAATTCAGAATAGCACATATGTGTATGAATTTGAGTTGTATCTTGTACTTGAGATGAAGATAATCGAAATGATTTAGTCGCCCATGATAAATATTTTTTCCATTTAGATTGACGTAATGGCAGACCTTCTCTTAATGCAGGTTCATCAATTTGAATAATACTAATTCCTGATGCTTCTAAATCTAATACTTCATCTTGTAATGATAATGCAATTTGATAAGCAATATTTTTTTTTGATATATCTTCTCGTATGAATGACCAAGATAAAATGGTAATAGGTCCAGTTAACATAGCTTTAACAGGTTTTTTAGTAATAGATTGTGCATATTTTGTCCAATTTAAAGTAATTGGTTTTGAACGATATATATCCCCAATAATAATAGGAGGTTTTACACATCGTGATCCATAACTTTGAACCCATCCAAATGAAGTAAATATAAATCCATTTAAATGTTCCCCAAAATATTCTACCATATCATTGCGTTCAGGTTCTCCATGTACTAATACATCAATACCTAATAATTCTTGCTGCTGAATATTATATTGAATGTGTTGATTTATTTTTTTTTGATAATCTTGAAAATTTATGTTGTTATTTTTATATTGTAAACGTAATTTTCGTATATCGTTTGTTTGTGGAAAAGAACCAATTGTTGTAGTTGGTAAAATAGGGAAGTTGAATTTTTTTTTTTGTTTTATCGATCGTATTGAATATGGTGATTGTCTTTTAAAATCAGATGTAATAATATTATTTATTCGTTCTTGAATATGATAATTATTCACTTGTTCAGAATATTTATGAGTATATAATTTATTACTCCATGATTTTATTTTATCTGTATCATTATTGTTTAATGCTATAGTAAGTAAATTTAATTCTATACATTTTTGATAAGCAAAAGAAAACCATTGTTTTATTTTTGTATCAATCGCATTTTCTATATCTAAATCAATTGGACTATGTAATAAAGAACATGAAGATCCAATCCATAAATTGGTACGATATTTTATTATTGATTGAATAATATGAAACCAATATAATAAATCTGATTTCCATATATTTCGTCCATTAATGACACCTAAAGATAAAATCCAATCATTTGGAACCATTTTATTAATTTGATTTAAATTATATTTGCCATCTACTAAATCAATATGTAATCCTTGAATTGGTAATTGTATAACTGTATCAAAATTATGATAAATGCTTCCAAAATATGTAGTTAATAATAATTTGACATGTCCAGTAAGTAATAAATAAGTAATTTTAAAAGATTTTATCCATTGTTGTGGTAATTCTAATGATAAAATGGGTTCATCAATTTGTACCCATTCAATATTTCGTAATTTTATTTTTATTAATATTTCTTGGTATACATTTAATAAATTTTCTAATAATTCTAATTTATTAAATTTTGCACCTTTTATTTTACCTAACCATAAATACGTTAAAGGACCTAAAATTATAGGTTTAATTTTATAGCCTTGTTTTAATGCTTCATCAATTTCATCAAATAATTGTGACCAAGATAGTTTAAAATTTTGGTTTTTTATAAATTCTGGGACAATATAATGATAGTTTGTATTGAACCATTTCATCATAGATGATGCTAATACTGATGGTTTATTAGGAGTTACGCCTCGAGCAGTATAAAATAAAGTATCTAAATTAATAGATCCATCATGATTTTGATGTCTTAATGGAACATTACCTAGCATCATACTTGTGGTTAAAACATGGTCATACCAAGAAAAATCTCCAACTGGAATAAAATTAATTCCTAATTCTTGTTGTTTTTTCCAATTTTCAGAACGTAATTTATATCCTGTTTCTAATAAATTTTGTTGTGAAATTTTTCCGGACCAATAATTTTCTTGTGCTATTTTTAATTCTCTGTTAATACCTATTCTTGGAAAACCTAAAGTATGATTTACAATTGTCATAACATACCTAAATATTTAATAAAATCTTATATTTAATATACTTATAAATTATATTATAATCTACAAGAATAAATAGTTCATTATTATTATGAATAAATATTATGATGAAATTAAACATGAAGAATTGATACATTATCATAAAAATAAAGGTTGTATATTATTTATTAACAGAATAATAATTATATTCATTAAATAAGTATTATCACATGAATTTAATGCATCATAAAAATTTAGAATTGAAATTGTTTATTAATAATTTAAACTTTTGTGAAACAACAATATAAGATTATATCTCTTATTCACAATACGAAAAATAAAATATTTTAAAATATATAAAACGATTTTAAAATATTTTTGTATAAATTCAATTAATATTAGCATTAATGTTGAATATCATCATTGTATTTAATAGCATAATGGAGAATTATAAAAATTTCATCCATTATGGTTAAAAATTAAAATAAATTTTAAATTTAAAATAATTTTGTATTTTTAAATTACATTCAGTTATCAAAATTAATTTTATTTTTATTTAAGGCATATTATAACAAATGAATGCATTTATTTTTATATATTTAATTTAAAAATTACGTCAATTATATTTTCATATATATTTAAGAAATAAAAATAAAATTTTCTTGATCATTTAAAATAAAAAATATTAATAATATATTTTACAAATATACATAATAAGACATATGACAATTATTTTTAAAATCTTTTTAAGAATTGTCATAATATTAAAAAAGTTTATAATATTTGACATTAATTTTAATGTGATTATTAAATATAGATATTTCAAAAACTATAAAAATGAATTATTCAATAATTAAAATATAAAAAAAGCGTGATAACTAAAAATTAAAATATGGAATACAAGCAAAATTATGTGTTATACCGAATAAATATAAAAATAAATATTTATATAAAATTATTTTGTTTCAATAAAATAATATACTATTTATTATATTTTTTTTCTTTACAATAATATTTATATTAAAAAATATATTAATTGACACAATAAAATTAATGTACATAGCATGGAATGAATTATCATTAAAATTATATTTTTAGTATTATTTAATAAATAATTTTTTATTTTATTATCATTTAATTGCTATAATTATTTCATTTTTTTTATTGCATTACTTTCTATTTGTCGAACACGTTCTGCTGAGATACCATAATTATTTGCTATTTTTTTTAAAGTTATTTTCTTTTCTTGATCTATTATCCATCTTGTATTAATAATATTACGACTTCGTGTATCTAATGTTAATATTGTATGATTTAATTTATATTTTGAATTTATATTCTTATTTGTATTTAGTTTTATAACATATGATATATCATATTTTAAATTATTTAAATATGGAACTAAATTATTGATGATATTTTTTTTTTTTTTTTTTAACTCAATAAAAGGATGAATAGTAATATCTTGAGACAATATTCTTGATTCCATTTCTTTTATGTCTTGTGTATGTACTCCTAGTATTTGAGTAAATACTTTAATTTCATTTTTGTCCAACCACTTTAATGTATTTTTATTTTTTTTTAAATTAAAGAATATTTTTCTTTGTGATTTTGTCGTTGCAATTTTAACAATTCTCCAATTTCTTAATATGTATTCATGAATTTCGGATTTTATCCAATATAATGCAAATGATATAAAACGTATATTAATATTTGGATTAAATCGAAATATAGATTTTATTAAACCAAAATTACCTGATTGAATTAAATCGGAATGAGTCATTCCATATCCTAAATAATTTTTTGTAATATGTATAATCAATCGTAAATTAGATAAAATTATAGTTTTAGCTGAGATTAAATTACCATAATAATATAATTTTTCTGTTAAATAATGTTCTTCTGAAGAAGATAATATTTTTAACATTTTAACAGTGAAAATATATATTTTCAAATTTGAACAAGATTTTTCATATAAGTATTGTATTTTTTTTATCATTTAAATATAATTATGTAATGCATATTGTATCTTATATAATAATTTTAGTATTACATATATAGAATATTGATTGCTTATATATATAATGTTTCATATTTTAATAAGGTTGTATAACACAAAATTATTATTATTTATAATATATAATCAATAAAATTGTATATTTTTAGTTTAAATATATTCATTAATATATAAATGAATAAGATATCAAAAATATTTTAAAATTTTTATTTTATATATTGTAATATTGTCAATAATAAATATTTATAAATTATTTTTATTATATAATATAATAAATAATTTTATATAATCTTAGTATTTTTTTTGTATAGATAGATAATATTTATTACAGTTCATACTTTATATATTAGTATAATATTATATTGTTAATATTATTAATCAATTAATTTTCAAACATTTATATAATTATAAAATAAATATTTATAGTTCTTAATTGTTTATATTTATTTGTTCTGTATATTTTTTGATATTATAACATTTATAATTGATTACGATAATTGTTTGTTGTTTTATAATTTTGACCAAATATTTTATTAATACTACTCATTCTATAACGTGAATAGTTGGATAAATAATATTATATGATATTGACATTTTTATACATTGTTTTATTATGAAAGTGATAAAATATGTTATGTTATTTTGATTCGAATTTGAACATGTTCAAGAATATAAATTTTTTATTATTCGTATGTTTTAATAAAAAATTATTCACATGATATATCTATATGGGATAAAATTTACTTATATATGCAATTAATATATCAAATCTGTATTTCATATGGAATACATTATGATATATGAAAAACATGGATAATCTCATTATGAATAATATTGATGTATTAACACATAATATTATGCATTATTGTATTGGAAATATGATACTCAAGGATGATATGGTTACAACAACTACAATATATGACGATAATTATCTTTTTTGTGTTTTTTTTTGGATTTTTTAGTTATATATATTAATACTACTGATCCTATAACGTGCATGATTGCATACATAATATTATAATGTGCTGTTTATACATTATTAATCATTAAATTATATAATATATTATGTTATTTTGTATATTCATGATACACGTTATAGGATATTCATATTTTTATCAGTAGTATTTATCAACACAAAATTATTCATATGATATATTGATTTATTGAATCATATTTAACTATATATAAAATCGAAAATTTAAAATTATATGATTTATATAAAATACATTATAATATATAGCATAACATATATAGTTGATTTAATTATGTAATAATATAGTATTGTGTATATTTTTTATAAATAATGTGAAATTTATATTTTATATAGTGATATACACATTCATAAGATCATATTTTTATAAAAAAATAAAAAATAAATTTTTAAATTATATAAAATAATAATATTATTATATGTAATATATGAATAATAAATATCATAATTTAAATCAATAACAGATAAAATAAATAATTAGATATGAAAAAAATTCGGATTATTTCTGGATATCTTAAAGGCCAAATAATAAAAACAATTAATCATAGACATTTTAAACCCACTATACATCGTATAAGAGAAACATTATTTAATTGGTTAATTTCAAAAATTAAAAAATCATATTGTTTAGATTGTTTTTCTGGGAGTGGGGCATTAGGAATTGAATCTATATCACGATATGCAAAATATGTGACTTTTTTAGAAGTAAATAAAAAAATTGTTGAAAATTTAAAAAGTAATATTCAAAGATTAAAAATTCGTAATGTAAATATTATATATCAAGATGTTTTTATATGGTTAAAAAAAAATAGATTAAAATATGATATTGTTTTTTTAGATCCGCCATATCAACAAAAACAATTACAAAAAATAATTTTTTTATTAGAAAAAAAAAATATTTTTAAAAATCCAGGCTATGTATATATCGAAAGATTAAAATATCAAAACAATAATATTCAATATCCAAAAAATTGGTCTGTATTGAAACAAAAATATACTAAAACTATTATTTATGAATTATATATTGTTAATAAAAATATTGTATAGTCAATATTAAAAATAAAATAAAATATTTTAAAATACGATAAAATATACTATTATAATAAAATCATATTTTATAAAATAAAAATGAAAAATATTAAATTTCTAAATAAATTAAAAAAAATTATTCCTAATAATATTCAACCTAAATTTAAAAATGATTATGATGTATTAAAATGGAATCAAAAAAAAGGAAAACTATTTTGTCAATCAATTATTAAAAAAAATAATAAAATTAAAAAACAAAATATGTTAAAAAAATCAGGTATTCAAGCATTATACATAAATTGTTCATTTGACAATTATATCATTGAACATGAAGGTCATAAAAAAGTTATAACACTTGCTAAAAAATATGTTCAAGAATTTAACAACAATATAAATAATTTTGTATTTTCAGGTTGGCCGGGAACTGGAAAAAATCATTTAGCTTCTGCTATTGCAAATTATTTGATTAATCAGAAAAAAAGTGTATTTATTATTACTATAGCAGATTTAATGTCTAATATTAAAAAAACATTTAATCGAAAATTAAATGTAAATGATAATGAAGAAAATTTATTATATTATTTGAGTACTAGAGATTTATTAATTATTGATGAAATTGGTATACAAATAGAATCACGATATGAAAGAATGATTATTCATCAAATTGTGGATAGAAGATATTCATCCAAAAAACCTACAGGGATGTTATCTAATTTAAATTATTATGATATGATTCGTGTGTTAGGAGAAAGAGTGATGGATCGAATGTGTTTAGGAAATAATTTATGGTTAGATTTTAAATGGAACAGTTATCGAAAAAATATATCATAATTGTTAATATAAATATAATGAATTGGTATAATATAAAAATTATTTTTTTATTCTAGAATTGTATTCGCCAGTTCGAGTATCAATTTTAATCATATCTTTCACTTGAATAAATAATGGAACTTTAATAATAGCTCCAGTATTTAATTGACATAATTGAAAGTTTTTGGTATTTGTCATATAATCTGATTTATTTTGTGAAATAATACGTTTAACTTGTAATGTAACAAAATTTTTTATACTAATTGAAATAGGTTGTTCATTCCATAATGTAATAGTATATTGGTTTTGTTCTATTAACCATTTACTTTTATTTTTAACAATTGTTTTATCTAATGATAATTGATCAAAATTTTTGTCATTCATAAAATACCAAAAATTATCATCATGGTATATATATGTTAATTTAGTATCAATAATATTAGCACTGTATAAAAAATCAGTTGATCTAAATGTTTTTTCTATCAATTGGTTAGTAATTAATTTTCTTAATTTTACTCGATAAAATACTTGTCCTTTACCAGGTTTAACAAATTCTACTGATTCAATACAACATGGTTTTTTGTCAAACAATACTTTTAGTCCAGATTTAAAATTATTACTATAGTGTATTATCATAATGTATATTTATTCAATTATACATCTTAATAATTACCCTAATATAAACATAAATATATAATATTTTTTGGGTAATTATTAACAATTGAATATTATTATAAAATAATTACATCATTCCACCCATTCCTCCACCCATACCACCAACAGGTGCAGCAGAGCTTGAATCATTTTTTTCTTCTTTTGGTAAATCTGTTACCATACATTCTGTAGTAATCATTAAACCTGCAACAGAAGCAGCATATTGTAAAGCAGAACGAGTTACTTTTGTAGGATCTAAAATACCAAAATCAATCATATCGCCATATTCATCAGTAGCAGCGTTATAACCATAATTGCCTGATCCATCTTTAACATTATTTGTTACAACTGATGGTTCTTCTCCAGAATTAGATACAATTTGACGTAAAGGAGCTTCCATAGCTCTTAATGCAACTCGAATACCAACATTTTGATCTTCGTTTTGTCCAACAATATTAGAAATTTTTTCTGCTACTCGAATTAATGCTACTCCTCCTCCTGCAACTACACCTTCCTCTACAGCTGCACGTGTAGCATGTAATGCATCTTCAACACGAGCTTTTTTTTCTTTCATTTCTACTTCTGTAGCTGCTCCAACTTTTAGTACTGCTACACCTCCAGATAATTTTGCTAAACGTTCATTTAATTTTTCTTTATCATAATCTGAAGTTGATTCTTTTATTTGTTGTCGGATTTGATTTATTCTAGATTTAATCTCTTTTTTATTACCAGATCCGTCAATAATAGTAGTTGTATCTTTTGTAATTACTACACGTTTTGATTGACCTAAATCAGCTAAAGTAGATTTTTCTAATTCCATTGCTAATTCTTCAGAAATAACAGTTCCGGAAGTTAATATTGCAATATCTTGTAACATTTCTTTTCTTCGATCACCAAAACCAGGAGCTTTTACAGAAGCAACTTTAACTATACCTCTCATAGAATTAACAACTAATGTAGCTAATGCTTCTCCTTCTAAATCTTCTGCAATAATTAATAAAGGTTTATTAGATTTAGCAACAGCTTCTAAAATTGGTAATAATTCACGAATATTTGATATTTTTTTATCAACCATTAAAATATATGGATTGTCCAGTTCTACAATACCAGTTTCAGATTTGTTAATAAAATAAGGTGAAAGATATCCTCGATCAAATTGCATACCTTTTACTACTTCTAATTCATCTTGTAAGCCAGTTCCTTCTTCAACTGTAATAACACCATCATTACCTACTTTTTCCATAGCTTCTGCAATTAAATTACCAACTGTTTCATCTGCATTTGCTGAAATAGTACCAACTTGAGTAATTGCTTTCGGATCCGAACATGGAACAGACATATTTTTTAATTCTTGTACAGCATGTATAACAGCTTTATCAATACCTCGTTTTAAATCCATAGGGTTCATGCCTGCAGCAACTGCTTTTAATCCTTCATTTACTATTGACTGTGCTAGTAAAGTAGCAGTAGTTGTACCATCTCCAGCTACATCATTTGCTTTAGAAGCTACTTCTTTTACCATTTGAGCACCCATATTTTCAAATTTATCTTCTAATTCTATTTCTCTTGCTACTGATACACCATCTTTAGTGATACTAGGAGCTCCAAAAGATTTATCTAAGATTACATTTCTACCTTTTGGCCCCAAAGTAACTTTTACTGCATCAGCTAATACATTTACCCCTTGAAGCATTTTAACTCTAGCTTCATTACCAAATTTTACATCTTTAGCGGCCATTGAATTTTCCTTTTATGTTTATTATTTTAAAAGATTTTTATTCTTCAACAATTGCTAAAATGTCACTTTCAGATAAAATTAATACTTCTTCATTATTGATTTTTTCTGTCTTAGCACCGTACCCTTCATTGAAAATAACAGTATCACCAATTTTTACATCTAATGCTTTAATTTTTCCATTATCTAAAACACGACCATTACCTACTGCTATAATTTTTCCTCGAGTTGATTTTCCTGCAGCAGAACCAGTTAGAACAATACCGCCAGCCGATTTTAATTCAACTTCTTGTTTTTTAATAAGAACTCGATCGTGCAATGGACGAATTTTCATGAAATTACACTCCTAAATTTGCTTTTAAAAATTTATTGTTCCGATTGTTTATATAAAATTTATTAAATAATCTTTACAAATTAAAATATTTTCAGATATATATTATATTTTAATAATTATATATATATATTTTTTTTTTTTCAATAGTCAATGATACATTTCAAATAAAAATAAAATAAATTTAATTTTTATTAGTAATAAAAATGAAGATAATAAAATTATTGACATAACTTTCATTTTAATGGTTTAATTAAATTTAGTTTATACTGTGCCCGAATAGCTCAGTTGGTAGAGCAGGGGACTGAAAATCCCCGTGTCGGTGGTTCAATTCCGCCTTCGGGCATAAATATATTAATATAATATAAATTTATTTTATTTCCCAATACAAAAATTTGAAAAAATGGAATTTAAAATTTTCTCTGATGTTACACAACCTGTAATTTGGTTAAAATAATTTTGGATTATTCTTAAATCATCTGCTAATAATTCAATATTATTCAATTGTTTCCATGTTATTTTACAATTTTGAATTCTTTTTTTGATTTTTTTTAAAATTTTTAAATGACGATATCGTGCTGAAAATATTGGTTCAGCATAATAATAAATATTTGGATCTATAGCTTGTTCTTGCAGATGTTGTTTTAATAATTCCATTCCTTCTCCAGTTTTAGCAGAAAGATAAATTTTTGATTGTTTAATTTGATAGTGTTTTTTCATAAACAATTTTTTATTTAATAAATCTATTTTATTAAACAATATTGTTATTCTGGTTTTATTAGGAAATTTAGAAATAAGATTTAAAAATTTTTGATATGATTTTTCGAAATCAATTGTGCTATCTAAAACATATAAAATATGGTCAGATAATTTTATTTGTTCCCAAGTTTTATTAATACCTAATATTTCTATTTTATTATTTGTTGGTCGTATACCTGCAGTATCTGTAATTTGAAAAAGAATACCGCCAATATCAATATTTTCATGTATTAAATCACGCGTAGTACCTTTGATATCTGTTACTATTGCTACATTATTTAGTAATAATGCATTAAATATACTAGATTTTCCTGAATTAGGTTCTCCAATAATAACAATTTTTATACCTTCTTTTAAAATATTTCCGGAAGAAGCGATATTGTTAATAATATTGATATACTTTACGATGTTATTTAATTGTTTATTAATTTTTTTTTCAGATATATAAATATTATTTTCGGGAAAATTAATTATTGTTTCAATGAGAACTCGTAATTTAGTAACATTTTGTATTAATGTATTAATTTTTTTTGAAAATAATCCTTCTAATGATCTTAAAGAAGATTTTACACTTGCTTCAGAATTAGCATGAATTAAATCCATAATAGATTCAGCTTGAATTAAATCTATTTTACCATTTAAGAAAGCACGTTGTGAAAATTCTCCTGGATTAGCTAATCGTACATGATCAATATTGGTAATTGTTTTAATTAATAATTCTAAAATTATTGGATTACCATGTCCTTGTAATTCTAATATGTCTTCTCCTGTATACGAATTAGGTGCAGAAAACCATAGTGCAATACCTTTATCTATAATTGTATTTGTATCATCAAAAAAAGGTAAATATTGTGCGTATCTTTCACGAGGTATTTTTTTTAATATTTTATATGCAATATCTTTTGATTTTGAACCTGATATCTTTAATATTCCTACACCAGATCGTCCGTAAGGCGTAGATTGTGCTACTATAGTATCATGAAAAACCATATATTATACTTATATATTTAACTATTTATTTATTATTGTATTATAGTTAGTACATACATTATTGATATTTATTATTTTTTTATATAATATTTATTCATTATAATTTGTTGTATTATAGTTATTATATTACTCATAATATAATATAATACTAAACCAGAAGGAAACCATAAAAAGAATAATATAAATATTAATGAAATAAAATGTGTTTTATTAATATTAGTAAAATTCATTTTATTATTAGGTGTAGTATTTTGAATTAAAAACATAGTTATACCCATAAAAATAGGCAAAATATATAATGGATCTTTATCAGATAAATCATGAATCCAAAACATAGAAGTATGTCTTAATTCTACTGAATTAGATAACGTATAATAAAGTGCTAAAAAAAATGGCATTTGTATTAATATAGAAAAAACATTTCCCAATGGATTAATAGATTTATTTTTATATAAATTTAATATTTCTTGACTTAATTGAGTTTTATCATTTTGAAATTTTTTCTGTAAATATTGTATTTTAGGTTCTAAAACTTTCATTTTTATCATTGATGAATATTGTGATTTTGTTAATGGATATATTATTGCTCGAATTAAAATTGTCATGAGCATAATAGCATATCCCCAATTTTTAATGAAATTATGTAATGTATTAAGAATGTAAAAAAATGGTTGCGATAAAAACCATAACCAACCATAATCAACTGTATAATTTAAATAAGGTGCAACATATGACATTTTATCTTGTATTTTTGGTCCAATCCACAAAGTATTTTGAATAATATATTTTTCTCCAGATAAAATATCAATATTTGGAGATTGATATCCAACAGTTTCTTTATGATGATGATGATCATAATATGTATAAATAATATTTTTTTCATGAGTATAAAAAATCCAAGAAATTGAAAAATATTTTTGAAATGTTGAAATCCAACCAGACTTAGATAATAAATATAAATCTTTATTATTTTTAATATCATGAAATGAATATCTACTATATTTTTGATAATCATAAGAATATGCTATATTTTCAAAAGATTCAATAGATTGTATTTTATTATTTAAATGATCATTATTTAACTGAAAATTTGAATTATATTGTAATTCTCCTATAATAGAAAACTTCAATAATAATTGACCAAAGTTAATAATTTTATATTTAATATCAACATCATATGAATGCGCTTTAAAAATAAAAGTTTTTAACAAAAATACTCCATTTTTTAACATACATTGAAGAGGTACATATAATGTTTTTTGTCCATTTACTAATTTATAATAAATACGATTAGATATATAATTCAAATCATTTGTAATATTTAAATGATATGGAGAATAATTTTGAAATAATTCGTTTTGCACACATGAATCAAAATACTGTTTGTGTAATATTTTTATTTTTTTAAAGGAATTTATTTTTTTTTGATAATCCAATAACTTAATTTTTTTTATATTTCCATTATTTAAATTAATTATTAAATCTATAACATCTGTTTTAACATAAATATTTTTTTTTTTTTCTTTTTTTTGTTCTTGATTGGGTATATTGTTTATATTATGAGACAATATATTTTTTTTTAATTGTATATTATGTATCTTAACATATAATCCTTTCCAAACTAAAAATAAAAATAATAAGAATAAAAAAATTAAAAAATTGCGTTGTAAGAAATTCATGATGTTTCTCTTATATTTAATTATTTATTATAACACATTTAAAGTATATAAATATTAATAATTTATTTTTTAGACGACAAAATGTTTAATAATTTTTGAAAATATTAAATATATTTATAATAACGAAACCATAAATATTTCATTATTGTTTGCAAATTTTGTTTGTAATAAAAAATAATGTTTGATTTTATTATTATAATAAAATCTAACGGTAATAAATAGTGTTGTTGAAATCGAAAATGTTCTTTAATAATTCTTTTAATGTGATTTCGTTGGTAAGAATATTTGGAAAATTTTTTAGATATAATTATTCCCATTCTGGGAAAATCATATCGGTTATAACGATTACATATGATTATTTCCCAATGTGTAATTTGATTTGATTTTTGAAAAACATAATTAAAATCATAAGTATTTAATAAGCGTAACTTTCTTGGAAATAATAATTTATGACATAGTTTCATTATTCAGAAGAAACAGTTAATCGAGTACGTAATTTTTTTCTACGACGTGATAAAATATGACGACCGTTTTTTGTTTTCATACGTATTCGAAAACCATGTACACGATTTCGTTTTAAACGTGAAGGTTGAAAAGTACGTTTCATAAAATTTTGCCTATTATTGTTTGAAAATATTTTTTTTATTATAAAAATAACACAAATAATTTATTTATAAAATAGTATTTTTATATATTCTATTTAAATGCAATTTAATGTTTTAAAAATTTTTATATAAATAAATTAATTTTAATATACATTGTAACTATTTGAATATAATATTATTTTAAATATTTTATTATTATTAGTATCGTTGTATATTTAACAAAATTAACATGTTATATATTTTGTATAAATATATAATGTTTTTAATAATTGATATATCATCAATTATTTAAATAATTTTTGTATTGATTATAAAACTATTTATTACATATGTTATGATTTGTTATATTTGACATGAATGAATTATAATTTTTTATATTGTGGATACACGATATATTATATTTAATATATCATTATTTTATTTAAAAAATTTTAATTTAATTTTAATTTATTTTATATTAATATGAATCTTATTATAAAAAGAAATAATATATTAAAACCTTTACAAAAATTAAATAGTTTAATATCTGTAAATCATGAAAATATTAATATTAATAATGTTTTATTTAAATTTAAAAAAGATTGTTTATTTTTAATTAGTACCAATTTAGAGATCGAATTAATTGTTCAGATTTTTTGTATTAAAATTTGTAAATTTGAAAGTATTAGTGTATGTAGTAAAAAAATATTACATATTGTTCGTAGTTTTCCAATAGATTCTGAGATTTGTTTTATTATATGTAATAAAAATATGAAAATAATATGTAAAAATATTTATTTTCTATTGTCTGTATTACCAGGAAAAAATTTTCCGAAATTTAAAAAAAAAAAATTTAAAAACAGTATTATTATATCACAAAAAAAATTTAAGGATATCATTTATAATACACAATTTTCTATGGCTAAACAAGATGTTCGACATTATTTAAATGGAATGTATTTTGAAATAAATCAAAATAAAATGTTTTTAGTTTCGACTGATGGATATCGAATATCTGTATCTAGTATATTAATTCATGATATTTCTCCATCATTATATTATTCTATTATAATACCTCGAAAAACTATTATGGAATTAACAAAATTATTAAATGATATTAATATAACATTAAGTATCAATATTGGAAGTGGAATAATTCAGTTTTATATAAATGAATATATACTTTCAAGTAAATTAATTGATAATAATTTTCCAGATTATAAAAGTTTGTTAATAAAAAATTTTGATACAAAAATACAAATTAATCGTATGGAATTAAAACAATCATTAAATCGTGCGTCTATTCTTACGCATAACAAATTTCCTGGTGTAACGTTACAAATTAGTTCTGAAAAATGTATTGTAATTGCATGTAATGAACAAGATGAACAAGTAAAAGAAGAATTATTAATAAATTATTTTGGCCCAAGAATAGAATTAACAATGAATATTCATTATATATTAGAAGTTATTAATGTTGTTAAGAATGATTTTATTACAATATTATTAAATCATTCTATGTCTGGTATTTATATTAAAGATAATCAAGAATTTTACTCTATTTATATTATTATGCCATTAATACTATAGAATTAATTTATTAATATATATAAATAGAATATATTTAAGGAAAATTAATGTTTAATGTTTATAATTCATCTAGTATCAAAATTTTAAAAGGATTAGACGCAGTCCGAAAACGACCAGGTATGTATATTGGGAATACAGATGATGGTAGTGGATTACATCATATGGTATTTGAAATAGTAGATAACGCTATTGATGAAGCTTTGTCTGGATATTGTAAAAAAATTCAAGTAACTATTCATTCTGATCACTCTGTATCTGTACAAGATGATGGACGAGGTATTCCCGTTGATGAACATAATGAAGAAAAAATATCAGCTGCAGAAGTAATTTTAACTATGTTACATTCTGGAAGTAAATTTGATAGTAATACATATAAAATATCTGGTGGTTTGCATGGAGTTGGTCTTTCTGTAGTGAATGCATTATCAGAAAAATTGCAATTAACAATATATCGTGATCAGAAAATATATCAACAAATTTATTCAAATGGAAAATCTATTAGTTCTTTAAATATTATTGGTAAAACGAAAAAAACGGGAACCAAAATTCGTTTTTGGCCTAGTTATCAAATTTTTACACATAATGTAGATTTTAAGTTTGATATACTTTCTAAAAGATTACAAGAATTATCTTTTTTAAATCCTAAAATTAATATTTCTATAAAAGATCTTTCGAGCAATTTATATGAAAAATATCATTATAAAGGTGGAATAAAAGCATTCATTAAATTATTAAGTAAAAATAAAACTTCTATTCATCCTCAAATGATATATTGCAATACTATTAAAAATAATATTTCCGTAGAAATTGTTATGCGATGGAATAATTCATTTTCAGAAAATATTTATTGTTTTACAAATAATATTCCTCAAAAGGATGGAGGAACACATTTGTCTAGTTTTAGAACTGCTGTGACAAGAACATTGAACAATTATATTAATAAAGAATATAGTAAAAAAGATAAAATTCACACTACTGGAGAAGATATTCGGGAAGGGTTAATTTCGATTATATCAATAAAATTTCCTCATCCTCGATTTTCTTCACAAACAAAAGAAAAATTGGTATCTTCTGAAGTAAAACCAGTTATAGAATCTATTATAGCAGAACATCTATTAGAATTTCTTTTAGAAAACCCCCAAGATGCAAAAATTATTATTAATAAAATTATGCATGCGGCTAAAATTCGAGAAGCTTCAAAAAAAATAAGAGAAATTAGTAAAAAAAAAGGATTATTGGATTTAACTGGATTACCTGGAAAATTATCCGATTGTCAGGAAAAAAATCCAAAATTATCAGAAATTTATTTAGTTGAAGGTGATTCAGCAGGAGGATCCGCAAAACAAGGTAGAAATCGTCAAAATCAAGCAATTCTTCCATTAAAAGGAAAAATATTAAATGTAGAAAAAGCACGATTTGAAAAAATGATTTCATCTAAAGAAATAGGAACCATTATTACAGCTTTAGGTTGTGGAATAGGTAAATCTGAATATAATCCTGACAAATTGAGGTATCATAGTATTATTATTATGACTGATGCAGATATTGATGGTTCACATATTCGTACATTACTTTTAACTTTTTTTTATCGTCACATGCCTGAAATTATTGAACGAGGGCATATTTATATTGCAAAACCTCCACTGTATAAAATTCAAAACGGTAAACAAGAAATATATGTTCATAATCATGAAGAAATGTATCAAGTACAATTACAAATAGCTTTAGAAAAAATTACATTAATTCATAATAATATACATCAACAAAAAATAAATTCTTATAAATTTAAAAATATTATTTTAAGATATCAAAAAATACAAAATTTTTTAAAACAAAATACATATAATTTTTCTAATAAAATTATATATGCATTAATGAATCAATCAATTTTAAAAAAAATAAATAATAAAAAAAGTGTATACAATTGGTTAAATAACATAATTATTTTTTTAAATGAAAAATCAAATTATATTCAATATTCTGGAACCATTAAAGAAGATCTAACACGACAAATATTTGAACCAATTATATTAAAATATGATAAATTAAATAAAAAAAAATCTATATATTATTTGAAAGAAACATTATTACATAGCCGTGAATATTATGAAATTAAAAAAATTCAAATAGAATGGAATAATTTAATTAATCAAAATGATTACCTTTTAAAAGAAAATAAAAAAATACCTATACAAGATTTACAATCTACTTTGAAATGGTTATTACGCGAATCACAAAAAGAAATACATATACAACGTTATAAAGGTTTAGGGGAAATGAATCCTAAACAATTATGGCAAACTACTATGAATCCACAAACTAGAAATATATTACAAGTAACTATTAAAGATGTTGTTTCAACACACAAAATGTTTCATACTTTAATGAGTGATTTAGTAGAACCAAGGAGAAATTTTATCGAACAAAATGCTTTGAAAGTAAAAAATATTGATATTTAAATCGAAATATATTTTATATTATAACCTTGATTTATATCGGCAGGGTGTAATTTATGATTTTTATAATTTTACCCGCCTAATATAAAATATATTTTAATATTATTTTGCATTCATTATATTAATTGTTTTTAATTTTAATATATTTTTTTTTAATTTTGTTTTTAAATCAATATTTTTTTGATATGAATTACACATCACAAGATTTTTTTCTATAATTTTTTTTTTTTTTAATATTTTTTTTTTGTTCAATTGAGATCCTAAAATAGCTTGTTCGGATAATATATTAATAATATTTGGTTGTACTTCTAAAATACCTTGGGAAAGATAAACATATATTTTTTTTTCTTCTTTTGTTACAATAGTTAATGGTCCATATTGAATGGTGGCTAATAATGGAGTATGACCAGAATAAATATTTAGTTCTCCGATAGTACTTGTAAGATGAATTTTTTTAATATATCCTGAAAATAAGTAATTTTTCATATTAACTACATTTAAATAACAATTCATATTTACCTATATATGTTTTACAATATATTTAATTTTTACAATTTTTTTTGATTTTTTATTACGTCTTCTATTGATCCAACCATATAAAAATATTGTTCTGATATATGGTCAAATTCTCCTTCTATAATACCTTTAAAACCTCGAATATTATCTTTAAGCGTAACATATTTACCTGGAAATCCTGTAAATATTTCAGCAACAAAAAATGGTTGAGATAAAAATTTTTGTATTTTCCTAGCACGTGAAACTAATAGTTTATCATTTTCAGATAATTCATCCATTCCTAAGATTGCGATAATATCTTTTAATTCTTGATATCGTTGTAAAATAGATTGTACATTTCGAGCTGTATCATAATGTTCTTGACCAATTAAATCTATATCTAATTGACGACTAGTAGAATTTAAAGGATCTACTGCTGGGTAAATACCTAAGGATGCAATATGACGACTCAATGTAATAGTAGCATCTAAATGTGCAAATGTTGTTGCTGGAGCGGGATCTGTTAAATCATCTGCAGGTACATAAACAGCTTGTATTGATGTAATAGAACCTTTTTTCGTTGACGTAATACGTTCTTGTAGTATTCCCATTTCTTCAGATAATGTTGGTTGATACCCTACTGCTGAAGGCATACGACCAAGCAAAGCCGAAACTTCTGTTCCAGCTAATATGTATCGATATATATTATCAATAAATAATAATACATCACGGCCTTCATCTCGAAATTTCTCTGCTATTGTTAAACCTGTAAAAGCTACTCTTAATCTATTACCTGGTGGTTCATTCATTTGACCATATATTAAAGATACTTTATCTAAAACATTTGAAGCATGCATTTCATTGTAAAAGTCATTTCCTTCCCGGATTCTTTCACCCACGCCTGTAAAAACTGAATATCCTGAATGTTTTATAGCAATATTACGAATTAGTTCCATCATGTTAACTGTTTTTCCAACTCCTGCTCCTCCAAATAGCCCTACTTTTCCTCCTTTTATAAAAGGACATATTAAATCAATTACTTTAATTCCAGTTTCTAAAATTTCTTTTGAACTTGATTGTTCTTCATATTTTGGTGCTTCTCTATGAATTTCCCAATATTCTATATCTTTTCCATTATCATTTTTTATAGGACCTTTCATATCAATAGGTTGACCTAATACATTAATAATTCTTCCTAATGTCGATTTACCTACAGGAGTTTTAATATAATGTCCTAAATTAATTACTGATAATCCTCGTTTTAAACCATGGGATGATCCCATAACAATAGTACGAACAATACCGGATCCTAATTGTTGTTGTACTTCTAAAATTATTTTTTCTTGATGATTTTTCACTTCCAAAGCATGATATATTTTTGGAATGTATTTTTGTGAAAATTCAACATCTACTATAGCACCAATAATTTGAATAATTTTTCCAGTTGTCATATTCATTTCCTAATTTATTTATGAATTTTCTGAAATCATGGATGCTCCTGAAATAATTTCAATTAGTTCTTGAGTAATATTAAATTGACGTTTTTTGTTATAATTCACTTGTAATTCTTTAATGATATTATTGCTATTATCAGATGCAGTTTTCATAGCTAACATTCGTGCGGATTGTTCACTAACTATATTAGATAAAAGATATTGAAATATTTGAAATGTAATATATTTATTTAACAATACTTTTATAACACATGTATATTTTGGTTCATATAAATAATCCCAATAATTTTTATATAAAATATTTTGTGTTTTTTTTATCGTATTGTAAGGAAATAATTGTTGATAATTTAATGTATGTGAAATTTCATTATTAAATTTATTACTAATAATAAATAATTTATCAATTTTATTTTTTTTACATTTTTTTAAAATATTTTTTACAAAATTTTTTATTTTTGATTTTTTAATATTATCAGTTAATTCTAATATTTTTACTATATTTGGAAATTTTAAACGCTGAAAGAACAACAATCCTTTTAAACCTATAATATATAAATGATATTGAATATGAGAATATGAATTTTTTTTTATTATTTTATTCACCATTTTAAAAATATTAGCATTCAAATTACCACATAATCCTTTATTTGTAGAAATAATTATAATACCAATATTTTTTATTATTTTTTTAGATTGAAAAAAAAAATGCTTATATTTAATATTGCTTTGCGCTACATGTTCCATAATTGTATTAATAACTTTTGAATATGGCTGAATAAATAATAATTCTTTTTTTAATTTTTTCATTTTAGAAATAGCAATCATTTCCATAGTACGTGTTATTTTTTGAGTATTTGATATACTATTTATTTTAATTTTTAAATTTTTTATACTAATCATTTAATACCTGTTTAATTCATAAAAATTGAAATATTATAATTTTATTTCATTATATTTTTTAAAAAATTTTGTAATATTTTTTTTTAATTGATCTTGTATCTTTTTATCGTATTGGCCAGTAGTATTGATTATTTTAATAAGTTTAGAATATTTTTTATGAAAATATTTTAATATTAATGTTTCAAAATTAAAAATTTTCTTTATATCAATATTATTAATAAATTCATATTCTATCGTAAATAAAATAATTGCTTGTTCCGCAATTGATAAAGGATTATTTTGTTTTTGTTTTAAAATTTCAGTAATTTTTTGTCCATAATCTAATTGTTTTCGAGTATTATCATCTAAATCAGAAGAAAATTGTGAAAATGATTCTAATTCACGATATTGTGCTAAAGCAGTTCTAATTTTTCCAGATAGTTTTTTAATAATTTTTGTTTGTGCGGCACTACCAACACGTGAAACAGATATTCCAGGATTTATAGCGGGTCTAATACCAATATTAAATAAATTAGATTCTAAAAAAATTTGACCATCAGTAATTGAAATCACATTAGTAGGTATGAATGAAGATACATCTCCCATTTGTGTTTCAATAATAGGTAAAGCTGTTAATGATCCTGTCTTATCTTTAATTTTTCCTTGACTTCGTGTATAAACACTTAAAGAATTAATACGAGCAGCTCGTTCTAATAATCTTGAATGTAAATAAAATATATCTCCAGGAAATGCTTCTCTTCCAGGAGGTCGTTTAAGTAATAATGAGATTTGACGGTATGAAATAGCATGTTTTGATAAATCATCATATACAATTAAAGCATTTTCTCCTAGATCTCGAAAATATTCACCCATAGTACATCCAGAATATGGAGCTAAATATTGCATGACTGGTGATTCAGAAGCAGAAGCAACTACTATAATAGTATTCGATAATGCATCATGCTCTTCAATTTTTTTAACTACATTTAATATTGTTGATTGTTTTTGACCTATTGCAACATAAATACAAAATACACCAGAATTTTTTTGATTAATAATTGTATCAATTGCAATAGTTGTTTTTCCTGTCTGACGATCTCCAATAATTAATTCTCGTTGTCCTTTTCCAATAGGTATCATGGCATCGATAGCTTTATAACCAGTATGTATGGGTTCAGAAATAGATTGTCGTTCTATAACTCCAGGAGCTTCTTGATCAATAGGTAAAAATTTATTACTAATAATTTTTCCTTTTCCATCAATAGGTTTTCCAAGAGTATTAACAACACGTCCTAATAAATTTGATCCTACAGGTATTTCAAGAATACGTCCTGTAGAATATACACGCATACCTTCAACTATATTTAAATATGATCCCATGACTACTGCACTAATCGAATCTCTTTCTAAGTTTAATGCTAACGCATATTGATTATCTGTTATTAATATCATTTCTCCAAACATAACGTTTGTAATACCATAAATCCGTATAATTCCATCATTCACAGAAATAATTATACCTTCATGATTTATTTTTGTTAATATATTAAATGTAGAAATACGTTGTTTAATAATTTCACTAATTTCAATAGAATTTAATTGCATTGATTATTTTTCTCTTTAAGATAATAAATAATTAGATAATTGATTTAAATAATTCATACTACAGATATCAGCGACAATATTATTAGATTTTAAAATTATTCCATTTAATATGGATTGGTTTTTTTTTAATGTTAAAACAATTGTTTTATTTATTTTTTTTGTTAATTGTTTTTGAATATATTGTATTTTATTGTTATGAAGTTGAAATGGTGTTATAATTTCAATGTTAATGATGTTATAATAATCATTATAAAATTGTATAAAATATATAAAAATATTCTTTAATATTTTTAATCTTTTATTAATTATTAGTAATTTAATTAAATTTTTAGAATATGTATCTATATTTTGATTATAAATAATGAGAAAAATTTTTAATATAATATGAGATGGATAAATATCGCAAATAAACTCTTTCATTTCTTGACATTCACAAATATTTAAAAATAATTTTATTTTTTCTTTCCAAATTTTTAGAGATTTATTTTGTATTGCAAAATCAAATATTGCTTTCGCATAAAGACGAGCAATTTTTATATCTTTAAACACAAATTATTTCTCCCACATATAATAATTATAATTTTTTAATTAATTGGTTAATTAAATGAATATTGTTTTTTTCATTAGCGGAAGATTTAATAATTTTTTCTGCTATTTGAATTGCTAAAAAACTAATTTGATTAATTAATTCATGTTTTGCTTGTTCTTTTTGAATAGTAATTTCATTATTCATTTGTAACAAAATTTTTTTTTTTTCTTTTTCTGCTTGTAATTTTGCCTCTTCTAAAATGACTAATTTAGTGTAATTAGCTTGTTTGATAATTGAATGAGCTTCTTGTTGAGTTTGATAAATTATATTATTTTTTTTTTTTTGTAATAACTCCAAATCTTTTTTAGATTTTTTTATGTTTGATAATGATTGAATAATTTCTTGTTCTCGTATTGCAATAGTATTCATGATTTTTGGCCAAATAAATTTCATACAAAACAAAATAAATAATATGAATGAAATCGATTGTCCGATAATAGTTGCATTTAAATCCATGATTGTTTACCTTAACGAAAATATATGTTTCTAAATATGTTATAAATTTTATATTATCCGGAAAAAGAAAAAATTATATATAATGATAATCCTACTGCAATCATTGGTATAGCATCAACTAAACCCATAACTATAAAAAACTGTGTACGTAGTATAGGAATTAAATCAGGTTGTCTAGCTGCACCTTCTAAAAATTTCCCCCCCAAAATACCGATACCAATTGATGCTCCAATAGCGGCTAATCCAATCATAATAGAAGCAGCAAAATAGAGTATGTCTGTATTTATACTTTCCATAAATATTCCTTATTAAATATATTTAATGTTTTTTAGAAGCCATTGATAAATATACAATGGTTAAAACCATAAAAATAAATGATTGTAATAAAATAACTAAAATATGAAAAATAGCCCACGGAACACTTAATACCCATTGTGCCCACCATGGTAATAATCCAGAAATTAAAATAAATACCATTTCTCCAGCATACATATTACCAAATAATCGTAGTGATAGTGAAATTGGTTTAGATAATAATGATATTATTTCAAGTATAAAGTTTAAAATAAAAAATATTATATGATTAAAAGGATTGAAAGTTAATTCTTTTATAAAACCAATAGTACCTTTAATTTTTAAATTATAAAAAATAATTAAAATAAAAACTATTATAGATATAGAAATAGTAATATTAATATCAGCAGATGGAACAATTTTAAAATTGGGTATGCCAAAGAATATTTTTAACAAATATGGTATAAAATCTATTGGAATTAAATCCATAAAATTCATTAAAAAAATCCAAATAAAAATTGTCATAGATAAAGGAGCAATTAATATACTGTTTCTAGAATACATATCTTGAACATTTTTATTTATAAAATTTATTATAAGTTCAGTAAAAATTTGTAATTTTTTTGGTTTATAAACAGACGAAAAATAAGATATATTATAGAAAAATAATAAAAATATTATTCCTAAAATAAGTGAAAAAAGTATTGAATCAAAATTTAATACCCAAAATGTATTTGGAGTATAATGAATATTAACTAATTTTAAAGTACGTAAATCAATTTGTAAATGATGTAAATGATGACTAATATAATTTTCAGAATTAAATATTTTTTCTAAAATCATAAGGTAATACCTGAATTAATCAAAATATATAATACTTAATATATAATAAAATTATAAGATTATTTCGTATATAATATATAATACATAAATATTGATAATATACAATAAAAATAATATGTTATCGAATAAAGTATACAATTATCTATGTACACTGGAAACGTGTTTCTGTAAATAAATTAATAAAATAGATATTGCCGCTGGCGTCATACCTTCAATTCGTATTGCTTGTCCAATAGAAAAAGGTTTATAAACATTTAATTTCATAGCTACTTCACGTGATAGTCCAATAATATTGTTATAATTTAAATTCAATGGTAAAAAAGTATTTTCATATTTTATATGTTTTATAATTTCTTTTTTTTGACGTAAAATATAACCATGATATTTAATTTGTATAACTACCTCATTAAAAGCATGAATATTATTTTTTTTATTATATAAAATATTAGATTTATATAAATTTTGAAATGTTATTTCTGGTCTTTTTAATAATTCTTTTCCAGTTATTTCTTTTTTTAATACTATATTAAAAATATTATTGAGTTCTGATGCATTTTTAGAATTAGGATAAATTATTATATTTTTTAAACGTGTCTTCTCTTTTTTAATATCTTCTATCTTCTTGTTATATATATTCCATCTTTTTTGATTAATTAATCCAAAATTAAAAGCAATTTTTGTTAATCTTAAATCAGCATTATCTTCACGTAAAAGTAATCGATATTCAGATCTAGCTGTAAACATACGATATGGTTCTTTTATACCTTTAGTACATAAATCATCAACTAAAACACCCAAATAAGCTTGATCTCTTGTAGGATACCATCCATTTTGTCCAGATATATATAAGCCAGCATTTAATCCTGCTAATAAACCTTGAGCGGCTGCTTCTTCATAACCAGTAGTGCCATTAATTTGACCAGCAAAAAATAATCCATTAATAAATTTACTTTCTAAAGTAGGTTTTAAACCTCTTGGATCAAAAAAATCATATTCTACAGCATATCCTGGTCTAAGAATTTTTGCATATTTAAATCCTTTAATAGACGCAATAAGTTTTTGTTGTATTTGAATGGGTAAACTAGTTGAAATACCATTAGGATAAGCTTCAATACATGATAATCCTTCTGGTTCTATAAAAATCTGATGTTTTTTTCGATTGGGGAAACGAATAATTTTATCTTCAATGGAAGGACAATATCGAGGACCTGTACTTTGAATTAAACCAGAATATATAGAACTTTTTTGAATATTTTTACGAATAATATCGTGTGTATGTTCATTGGTATGAGTAATATAACAAGATATTTGACGAGGATGCTGTGATATATTACCAATAAAAGAAAATATTGGTTCAGGTATATCACCTTTCTGTTCTAATAGTTCATGAAAATCAATAGTACGTATATCTATTCTGGGAGGTGTACCAGTTTTTAACCTGTTGATTTTTAATGGTAATTCTCGTAATTTACGTGCTAAATTAATAGATGATTGATCACCAATACGACCACCAATATAACTTTCTGAGCCTAAAAAAATTTTTCCTCCTAAAAAAGTTCCAGTTGTTAAAATCACTGATTTTGTATAAAATTGAGATTTATTTTGTGTTTTTACTCCTATAATATGATTATTTTTAATAATTAAGTCATTGGCTTCTTCTTCTAATATAATTAATTTTTTTTGATGTAATAATTTATTAGTAATAAATTTTTGATATAACATTCTATCAATTTGTACTCGCATAGAACGAACTGCAGGACCTTTAGATAAATTTAATGTACGAAATTGAATTCCACAATGGTCTGCAGCAGTAGCCATAATACCACCTAATGCATCAATTTCTTTTACTAAATGACTTTTTCCAATTCCTCCAATCGCAGGATTACATGATAAACAACCTAAGTTTTTAATTTTTTGTGTTAATAATATTGTTTTATAACCCATACGTGATGTAGTTAATGCTGCTTCAGTACCTGCATGGCCTCCTCCAATAATAACAACATCAAAATAATTATTGTAACAATACATGTTAATATCCTTAAATTTTTATATATTATATTATAAAATATATTAAAATTGTTTATATATTATGACAATTGTGTTGTAAGTAATTAACAATATAACTATTTGAATATTACGATATAAATCGTAATATAATTATAATAAATGATTAAAAA